>JAGHBR010000299.1 GCA_021160885.1 Caldisericaceae bacterium | reverse complement strand
TGAGGTCTTCAAACTTAAAAAATGTTGAATTTTGAGTTTTGAATGTTGAATGATTTTTAATGTAATTAATCGATGGCAGTATATTATCAAATAAAAGAATAATCAAGCGAAGGGCACCGAAAACCACCGAAAATTTTAACCACTGATTTACACAGATTTTTTAATAAAAGTAACAAGTAACGAGTGAACAGTGACGATTAGCCCATTACTTCCATTCAACCAAAATACTCTTAACCCTTATACCCTTAAACCCTTAACTTTTTTACTCCATTCAACCAACACATACCGCTTTTTACTTAGAAATACTCAATATAACTAATCCTGATCTCTCGGCTTGAGCCGGGATCGAGAACGTTATTTTTTAAAATATTTTTCCACAAAAAGTCAATTTGCAATTTTTTCTGAAAAGTAAATTTTAAAGCGGCATTCAAATAGCCTTTGCCCTGCCCAATACTTTTGCCTGTATTGTCATTAATGGCAAAATCATATTCGGCAAACAGGCTGAGTTCCGGATTAATGCTCTTTTCCAACCCCACAAAGGCATTGAGGTCTTTATCGTTGTCCTTTCGTTCAAAACTGTAATTTACGCCGCCATGAAAAGCAAGTGTACCTAAAAAATTAAAGCTCTTACTGGCCGCCGCGTAAAGCCCTTTTGACTTTTGCTCATAACGGGACAAACTGTCTAAATACTTACCATAGCCCTGTCCATCGTAACCAATGGCAATGGCCGGAAAGCTCAACGCCTCATCAATCACACGGTAACGAATGTTAACAGCCACCTGAGGATTCCAGTCTACATTGCCGCTACCAATGATATTGGTACCGCCATAGGAAATACCGAACATCATGCGATTGGTAATACCCACGTCCAGATAGCCCAGCATGCCGCCATCATTGTACATGTGCAATATGCCCAAAAAACTACCTCGCTCCAAAGTAGCAGCAGATGGACAATCGATGATCATTAATGACTTTACGGCTTCAATATTTTGAGCGCCAGCCGACAATGAGAATATGAACAACAGGAGAACAACTTTGGAGAACAATTTATCTTTCATGATCGCCTCTTCCTTTTGTATTTAACAGGAACAAATTGAATTATAGGAACATTAAAAATAATTGTCAAGCAATTAGCTGGAATTTACAAGAAAAAAATTCGTTTCATCTAATTACTTGACTGTTAGTAAAGAGTGGACTAAATTGTAATTAAAATATAAAATTTACAGGGAGAACAATGAAGAACAATTTCACCAGCCGTGTTTCAAAGGTAATTCGTTACTCTAAAGAAGAAGCCATGCGGCTTGGACACGACTACATTGGCACCGAGCACCTCCTTTTAGGAATCATTAAAGAAGGTGAAGGGATTGCGGTAAAAATTCTGCAGAACCTCGGTGTTGATCTTAATAAGCTTAAAAAGGCTATTGAAGATGCCACAGCCCCGTCCGGAGGTACCATGACTATTGGCAACCTGCCGCTTTCCAAACGGGCTGAGAAGGCATTAAAAATGACCTACATAGAAGCCAAAAATTTTAAAAATGATGTGGTGGGCACCGAACATTTGCTGCTTTCTATCTTAAAAGAAAAAGATAGTTTGGCTGCTCAAATTCTGCTGACCTTTAATGTCGATTACACGGCATGCTACAATGAATTGGAAAATATTTTAGCGGGGAAGCCTTCTTCCCCGGCATCCAAGCAAGTGCCAAAGAAGATAAAAACCCCGGCACTGGATCATTTTGGTACCGACTTAACCCAATTGGCTTTAGAAGACAAACTCGATCCAATCATTGGCAGAAACAAGGAAATTCAACGCGTAGCGCAAATTCTTTCCCGTCGTAAAAAGAACAATCCTGTTTTGATTGGCGAACCGGGCGTTGGTAAAACAGCTATTGCCGAAGGCTTGAGCCTGCGCATCATTCAAAAAAAAGTACCACGCGTATTGCACAACAAGCGCATTGTGGCGCTGGACATGGGCTCCATTGTAGCCGGCACCAAGTACCGCGGGCAGTTTGAAGAACGCATGAAAGCTATCATGAACGAGTTGGAAAAAGCCGATGATGTAATTCTGTTTATTGACGAGTTACACACAATTGTCGGTGCTGGCGGTGCATCCGGTTCACTGGATGCCTCTAACATGTTTAAACCAGCTTTGGCCCGTGGCGAATTGCAGTGCATTGGCGCTACCACGCTTGACGAGTATCGCATGTACATTGAAAAAGACGGCGCTCTGGAACGCCGTTTCCAAAAGGTGATGGTGGAACCGACCACGCCGGAAGAAACTCTGGAAATCCTTTATTCTATCAAAGACCGGTACGAGGCGCACCACCACGTTGAGTACACCGATGAAGCTATTCAGGCTATTATTTCTTTGTGTGAACGCTACATTACGGACAAACACTTTCCGGACAAAGCCATCGATGTTCTGGACGAAGCCGGTTCCCGTGTTCACTTACAAAATTTAGTAGTGCCCAAGGAAATTTTAGACCTGGAAGCGGAAATTGAACGCGTGCGCGTGGAAAAAGAATCGTTGGCCAAAATGCAGGACTTTGAAGGTGCTGCCCGCTTACGTGATATTGAACGCAACCTGGCTGAAAAATTAGATCAGGCTCGGCTGGAATGGGAAGTTTCGGAAGAAAACCGTATTTCGCCGGTAACCAAAAAAGACATCGCCGATGTGGTTTCGATGATGACCGGCATCCCGACCGACCGTATTGCGCTCAGTGAATCTGAAAAGCTGCTTAAGATGAACGATGAGCTTAAGAAGAGAGTAATCGGTCAGGATCAGGCCATTGAAACGATTACGCGCGCTATTCGCCGCGCCCGTGCCGGCCTGAAAGACCCTAACCGACCGATTGGTTCTTTCCTTTTCTTGGGTCCTACAGGTGTTGGTAAAACCTACCTAGCCAAGCAGCTGGCCGAATATCTGTTCGAAAATCCGAACACCTTAATTCGGGTGGATATGAGCGAATACATGGAGAAATTTAATGTATCGCGCTTAATTGGTTCGCCTCCGGGCTATGTGGGCTATGAAGAAGGCGGCATTTTGACAGAGCAGGTGCGGCGTCATCCTTATTCCGTCATTCTATTTGATGAAATAGAGAAAGCGCATCCCGATATTTTCAACATTCTATTGCAGGTGCTGGATGACGGCATTTTAACGGATTCGCTCGGACACCGCGTCGATTTCAAAAATACCATTATCATCATGACTTCCAATGTGGGAGTCAAAGATATTAAGAACATAAATCGTTTCGGTTTTTCAACCGATCAAGAAAGCGACAATTTTGAGCAGATCAAAAACAAAATCGAAGGTGAATTAAAACGTGTTTTCAATCCCGAATTTTTAAATCGCTTGGACGACATCGTTTACTTTAAACAGTTTAGTCAGGCCGATGCCCTGAAGATAGTTGACCTGGCCTTACTGGAGCTGGTTAAAAAATTGAAAGATCGGAGAATTGAATTTCAGCTTACTGACGGAGCGAAGAAATTCATTGCCGAACGCGGATTTGATCCTATGTATGGTGCGCGTCCCTTACGTCGTGCCATTCAAAAATACATCGAAGATCCAATCGCCGATGAGCTAATTAAGGGTACATTCAGCGACGGTAGCGTTATTCAGATCAAAATGAAGAACAAAAATGAATTAGCTTTCACTGAAATCAGTCGACGTGAAGACGCTCCGGAAGATGTGGAATTAAAAGGTTAAGGTCGTTTCTGCTATTTCCTTATTTCAGAAGAAATTTCAAAAGCCCGGGTAAATTTTTACTTGGGCTTTTTCTGTTTATGCCTTATATTTCAGGCGCTGAAGGTAAAACAATGTCAAGAGGTAACCATGTCGTTGAAATTGGACTATTCGAATGTGATGGACGTGAACTTAGGAACAGAACACGGTTTAAGCAAAGCTGAAATTGAAAGCCTGCTGGACAAAGGGAAACAGGTTCAACAAGAGTTAAGAAACAAAGCCGAACAGGAAATTCTTGGTTTTTACAAGCTGCCCTTTCAGGAAAAGGTTTTTGATGAAATTTTAACCTTTGCCAATGCGGCAAAGAAACGCTTTGATTACTATGTGCATCTGGGAATTGGCGGTTCCGCTTTAGGGCCAATCGCCATTCACACCTCGTTAAGAGACTCCTATTACAACATGAGCGAAAGTCCCAAAATGTTCTTTCCGGACAATGTTGACCCGGACTGGATTCATGACCTTCTAAAACACATCGATGTTTCGAAAACACTATTTCACGTGGTATCCAAGTCTGGAGCCACAGCCGAAACCGCTGCCTCTCTGCTTTACTTCATGAAATATTTGAAAGCCTCTCTGGGCGACAACTTTTACAAAAACCTGATTTTCACCACCGATCCGGTTGAAGGTCTGTTGAATATTATTGCACGTGAATATCCCATTAAGTGTTTTCGTATTCCACCCAATGTGGGCGGTCGCTTTTCAGCGCTGACTCCGGTAGGCTTAATCCCGGCTGCTCTGGCCGGTGTTGACATTAAAGCCCTGGTGCATGGTGCTGCCGAAATGACTAAAATTTGCGACAATGACAACTTGCTGCAAAATCCAGCCTTTATTTTTGCTGCCGTACATTACCTGTACATGAAACGCGGCAAAAACATCAGCGTGATGATGTCCTACAGTAACAAGTTACGCGATTTAGCTGACTGGTACCGTCAACTCTGGGCTGAAAGCCTGGGCAAACGCTTTGACGTTAACGGCAATGTGGTAGAGGTAGGTCAGACCCCGGTAAAGGCGTTGGGCGCTACCGATCAGCATTCGCAAGTACAGCTTTACGTGGAAGGTCCTAATGATAAAGTAATTACCTTTCTGGAAGTGGAAAAATTTGAACACAATGAGCCCCTGCACAATCATTTTCCGCAAATTAAAGAATTTGATTATTTTGAAGGCAAAACCCTGGGCCAATTGTTGAACTACGAAAAACAGGCCACAGAACTGGCTTTAACCAACAACCAGCGCCCGAACCTGACCATTAAATTTTCGGAAGTGTCACCAGAAAATATTGGCGCCTTTTTCTTTTTATTGGAAGCCGCCACGGCCTTTGCCGGAGAATTACTGGAAATCAACGCTTTTGATCAGCCGGGTGTAGAACAGGGTAAAATAGCCACCTATGCCCTTATGGGACGCAAAGGATATGAGAAAAAACGTAAAGAAATTCTTGAACAATTGGAGGCAAAGCAAAAGTTTATTGTTTAAGTTTAAACAAGTAAAAACAAAAAGAATATTAGTCTGAATTAATTTCCATTACTCTTACACTTTCATAATCTGAAAGCTTTGAAATAATAATTTTTATTAAAAAACTCACCCCCTGTTTCCCCCTCTCTTTATTAAAGAGAGGGGGACTTAATGAGTTGAAAATACGTAAGATAGCC
>JAGHBR010000153.1 GCA_021160885.1 Caldisericaceae bacterium | reverse complement strand
TCCAATAACAGGTCGAATCATTCGCTTTGCTTCCCGGGCAGTACCCATTAGAAGTCAAAATATGATTTATGGCTATATCCGAATCAATAATCCAGAGGCAAACCTGATGCCTAATCTATTGCTTGAAGGAGAGATTGTAAGCGAGGTAAAACCCGTTTGGCACTACCTGTTAACCTTTTTTAAATCATTTTTGAACGGGTAATTCAATGAAACGACTGGAATACAAATACCTGATTTCTGCTGATAAAATTGACGCTCTGCGGGAAGAACTGCAGTATTTTACTTATAAAGACAAGTACCTGCAAAACCAGCAAAGGGACTACACCGTTCGTTCGATTTACTTCGACACCTACCATCTGCGCTTTTATCACGAAAAAATTCAGGGGCTTCTGTTACGCAAAAAACTGCGAATTCGCGGGTATAACTCTGGCAATATTAACAGTCAGGTTATTTTAGAAATAAAAAGGAAATGGGAAAACTACATCTGGAAAAACCGGGCGCCCATTTTGCTAAAAGATGTAAACGCCTTTCTGAACAGCGGGAACTTCGACTTAATTTTATCAAACACTGATGGATTTTCTAATGCCAAACGTGATGCAGGATATTTTTTACACCATGTATTACGCAATAATTTGTTGCCCACAGCATTAATTGTTTACGATCGCGAGCCGTTGATCGGTTCGTACAACAGCGATTTGCGAATCACCTTCGACAAAAATTTAAGATACAAGCTTTTCCCAAAAGTTGAAGAGTTGTTTACAGATGATCCTTTACGATTGGTAATGAAAGATTACTTTATCCTCGAACTTAAATTTTATAATGGCTTTCCGGGCTGGTTACAAAAGATTGTCTACAAATATCAGTTGACAAGGAAAGCCTTATCAAAATACACTATTTGCCTTGAAGCCGAGCGGCATTTAAACATGGCCTATCGGCGGAATATTTTAGCATTTATTTAAATAAACAAGGTAATTGAGGTCAGGCTATGTTACAAGATTTATATCAGGTTTTCCAATGGAATCTTTCCATAGAACGGGCATTGCACAATTTAATCGTTGCCCTTATTGGCGGAATGATCGTTGCCTTTTTCTATCGTAAAACCTACGAAGGTCCCGGCTACTTAAATACTTTTGTAAATACCTTGGTCATTCTTTCGATGATTACCGCTCTTGTAATCATGGTGATTGGCAATAATCTGGCCAGGGCTTTTGGACTGGTGGGGGCCATGTCGATTATTCGTTTCAGGACAGCCGTTAAAGAGACACTGGACATCGTGTTCATCTTTTTTGCTCTGGCAATTGGTATGGCAGCCGGAGTTGGCTTAACAAAACTGACTTTAATCGGTTCTCTGAGCATCGGTCTAATTGCGCTACTACTCAAGCAAACCAATTTGCTGATTCCAACCAAAAAGGAATTTTTATTACAATTTGTTGTTACTTCTTCCGACAAGGCGGCAGAACTTGCTTACCAAACATTGCTTGACAATTATTGTCGTTCTTACCGCCTGATCAATGCAAAATCATTGGGTGAAAACGGCGACCTTGAACTCTCTTTTTACGTCATATTAAAGCCCAAAACGAACCATGCGGAATTCATCCGCAATTTAAGAAATTTAAAAGGTGTAAAGCACGTTAATCTGTTTTTTGATCAGGAATTTTTCTAAGGCCGCTTAGTTGCTCTCACTTAATAACCATTAAGTACACGGAGCAGGCACAGAAAATTTGGAACATATTCAAATGAGCTTCGAACATCCGTTGCTAATGATCAAGGCCTTTTTAGCAGAGTAAGGAAAGTAATTTGTGACGTGTCACGATTCTCACACCAGATCGACTGGCTTTTAAAATGTAATACTCGAAAGGGATTCTAAAATGAACATAAAAATTCGTTGGGGGATTTTAGGACCTGGAACTATTGCACACAGCTTTGTAGAAGGATTAAAATTTGTGAAAGATGCCGAACTGGTTGCGGTCGGTTCCAGAGATCTGACACGGGCTAAAGATTTTGCTAAAAAATATCAAATCCCGAAAGCCTTTGGTTCTTATGAAGAACTGGCCAGTTGTAATGAAGTGGATGTCATTTACATCGCCACACCTCATGGCCGTCATTATGAAGACATGCTGCTCTGTCTTGAGTACAACAAACACATTCTTTGTGAAAAATCATTTACCATTAACGCCAAACAAGCCCGAAAGATTTTTCAACTGGCCAGGGAAAAGCGACTTTTTGTTATGGAAGCCATGTGGACCCGTTTTCAACCGGCTATTTTTAAAGTTAAGGAACTTCTTGCCCGCAGAACGATCGGTAATTTAATTATGATGGCCGCTGATCTGGGATTTAATTTTCCCTTTAATGCTAAACATCGCTTATTTAATCCTCATTTGGGAGGCGGCGCCTTGCTGGATTTAGGCGTTTATCCGATCTCTTTGTGCCAATATTTTATGGGCATACCCGATGAATTAACAACCCTGGCCTGGATTGGGCAAACCAATGTGGATGAAATATGTAGTATGACGTTCAAATATCAGAACGGACGCATGGCCAACCTTTTTGCCACTTTGCGCAGCCACACTCCCTCAGAAGCTGTTTTTATGGGCAGCGAAGGGATTCTTAAATTGAACGCTCCCATTTATCGTCCTACCAGCATTACCATCCAAAAGCCGGATGGGCGGCAGCGGTTCATCGAAGCCGAATTAATTGGCAATGGCTATAATTATCAGGCAGAAGAAGTGGTGCGCTGTTTAAAAACGGGAAGATTAGAAAGCGACATCATGCCTCAAGAAGACACCTTAAGTGTTATGGAGTTAATGGATTCCATCAGGGCTCAATGGGGATTACGTTATCCGATGGAATAATTTTTTTTAGAGTTTTTTTCAGAAAAAGAACACATCTTAGCCTGCCAAAATTGAGTGCCATTGGCAAACCTTTTAATTCTTCATCCAGAAAAAAGTTCGAAGTTAAGTAGTTTAACCTGACAAAGTCTGTCTTACTGTAAGTTTAAACGCTTCTATTACAATTTTATTTTATTGGTCGTTAGATTGTAAAAAATATCATCCCCGGGCTATTTTCTAAACTTTTTAACACATTGATATGGCAAATATTTACGAACAAAATGGTCAATCACCACACTGCTGGGATACATGTTTTTAAGGATGGCCCGGTCTGAAACTTTGCGCAGTCTTTGCACAGCATGCCGTTTTTTCCAGATTTTAATTGGATGGCGAAAGATGTCAAACAAAGCATGCAACACTGCCTTACCCCGCTTGCCTTCCCACAAGATGGAATCAGCAACTACGGTGGCCATTTCGAACAAAATACGCAAGGGCAAAATTAGCAACAAATTATTCAGAGAATAGTTTTTAATCAGCATGATTAAATTATTACGGTGGTTCAAATACATCTTGTGCTGATTGTCCTGACGCAGCGTGTAACCGGAGTAATGGTAAATGTAGGTGCTGGTAACCACGATGTTTTGATAGCCGGCCAGCTGTGCACGCCAGTTGAGATCGATTTCTTCCTGATGGGCAAAAAAGTCCTCATCCAACAGCCCGATCTGATCCACCACGCTTTTACGCAACAAGAGCGCACACCCCGATGTCCAGAACACCTGGGGTGTTAATTGATCGTACTGCCCCTTGTCCTTTTCTACCGTGTCAAAAATGCGACCACGGGCAAACGGATAACCCAAAATATCCATTTCCCCGCCGGCGCCTCCGGAGTAATCAAAAAACTGGGGATCCTGAATTGAAAGGATTTTAGGCTGGGCCATGGCTGCATGGCTGTTTTGTTCCATGGCGCGCACCATTTCTTTCAAAAAATCGGTCGGACAGACGGTATCGTTATTCAGCAGCAAAATAAACTCGCTTTTGGCCAGTTCAATACCCTGATTGCAGGCGCCCGCGTAACCTAAATTTTGCTCATTCTGAATCAGTTGCACCTTAGGGAACTTTTGCCGCACCATTTGCTGGCTGCCGTCCGTTGAGCCGTTGTCAATCAGTAAAACCAGGAAATCCTGAAAATGATTTTTAAAGAGACTGGTAAGACAATCATCCAGAATTTTTAATCCATTATAGTGTGGAATTACGATAGTTAGTTTAGGTTTTTTTTCGCTCATAGAAGCTCCGTTTAACTGATATTGATTAAATCCATTCGTTCTTTAAGATTAGTACGCAGGTAAGCAAGTAGGGGCTGGTGTTCTGCCTTGCGCAGAAAAGGGTCAGCATTTACCAGTTGAAAGGCGTCCTGGCGCGCCTCTTCTAAAATGGGCCGATCGGTAATGGGATTGGCAATTTTAAAATCGGGCATGCCGCTCTGGCGTGTACCAAAAAAGTCGCCCCAACCGCGAAGCTCCAGGTCTTTTTCGGCAATCACAAAGCCATCTTGTGTTTCTGTCATAATTTTCATTCTTTGCTGGGCAATTTCACCAATATTATAAGGCGTTTTCAAAATGCAGTACGATTTCCGTTTGCCGCGCCCGATGCGTCCGCGTAACTGATGTAATTGCGACATGCCAAAACGCTCGGCGTGTTCAATCAGCATGATGGTGGCATTGGGTACGTCAATTCCCACTTCAATAACAGTGGTTGAAATGAGTACCTGCAGTTCGCCTTTGGCAAAGGCCTTCATCACTTCGTCTTTTTCAGCGGGCCGCATGCGTCCGTGCAACAAGCCAACTTTGTAATTTTTAAACTCCGTTTTGCTCAGGCGTTCGTAGGCTTCAGTGGCCGCCTTTAAATCCATTTTTTCGCTCTCTTCGACCAGCGGGTAAATGATGTAAGCCTGTTCGCCCATTTCGAGATGGTCGCGCATGAACTGGTAAATTTTGGGCGCTGAATTTTCAAAGCGCCAGATGGTGGTAATGGGCTGACGATCAGGCGGCAATTCATCAATCACAGACACATCCAGGCTGCCATAAGCCGTAAGCGCCAGTGTGCGCGGAATGGGCGTGGCTGTCATGACCAGCACATCCGGCTGCTGCCCTTTTTCGATGAGTTTGGCCCGTTGCAGCACACCAAATCGGTGTTGTTCATCAATAATTACCAGACCCAAGTTGGGAATTTCCGCTTCACTGAAAATTAAGGCATGGGTTCCAATCAGAATGTGCGGCTCACCGCTGGCCAGAACTTCATTAAGTTCTTTACGCTGCTTAGCTGTAGTGCTGCCGATTAACAGGCTGACCTGCACATTCAGTGTCTCAACCATTCGGCTAATGTTAAAATAGTGCTGTTCAGCCAAAATCTCAGTCGGCACCATCAGGGCCGCCTGGTAGCCATTGTCCACTGCAATCAGCATGGCCATTAAGGCAACCAGGGTTTTACCTGCGCCAACATCTCCCTGTAACAGGCGATTCATGGGCGTGGGTTGTTTCATGTCACGTCGAATTTCACGCACCACACGCTTTTGAGCCTCAGTCATAGTAAAAGGTAAACTGTAGTAAAGTTTTTCTAAGCGTTCGCTCTTTTGGGTGAAAGCAATGCCCACAGGTTTACTTTTTAAATGGGCGCGTTGCAGAGCCAGCATCAATTGCAAATTAAAGAATTCTTCATACTTAAAGCGGTAAATAGCTTTTTCCAGCAGTTTCCCGTCTTCTGGCAGATGAATCTGGTAAAAAGATTGATCGCGCGGCAAAAAGCGGCGTTTTGAAAGTAAGTCAGAAGGCAAATACTCCGGAATATCTAATGTTTGATTCTTAAACAGATTAAAAAAAATTTTCCTGAAAGTGTAAGAATTTAAACCAACTCTTTTGAATGTTTCATTGCCCGGATAAAAAGCCAAAATTTTGCCCGTGTTCAGCATGTTTTCCATTTCGCCTTCGCCCAGGCGGTCAAATTCAGGATGGGTCATCTGGTAACCACGATAAAACTGCACCTTGCCCGAAAAAGAGACCCATTCGCCAACTTTAAATTGTTCTTTAAAATAATTGATGCCATTAAACCAGATAGCTTCCAAAATACCTTTTTCATCGCTTATGACCACGTACAAATAGCGACGCCGCCCATGGCGAATACCAACCGCCATGACTTTTCCCAGAACAGTAACCTCCTGGTCCGGCATCAGCTGATTCAACGGCACGATATGACTTCGATCAACATACTTTCGTGGGAAAAAAGCAATTAGATCATCAACCGTACGAATGCCATGGCGCTCCAGAACGGCAGCCCGTTTGGGACCAATGCCTTTTAAATATTGCAGGGCGTACGTTTTTTTGTCATCAGACATGGTAAAAAATTATTTACGCTTAATTTCTTTAACAATCTTCCCGTCATCCATTTCAATAATACGGGTGGCTTTTAAGGTCATGTGTTCATCGTGGGTGACAATGACCAGCGTTTGATTAAATTTTTTATTAAGGCTCAACATCAGTTCGTAAAGCATTTCGCTGTTTTTGCGATCCAGATTGCCGGTAGGTTCATCGGCCAGCAATACCCTGGGCCTGTTGATTAAGGCACGAGCCACAGCCACGCGTTGTTGTTCACCGCCGGAAAGCTCATTGGGTTTATGCTCCAGACGATGCCCCAGGCCCACTTCTTCCAACAAGTAGCGGGCGTACTCCTCTTTTTCTTTAGTCAGCGGCTCGTGCATGAATGAGGGAATCAGAACATTTTCAAAAGCGGTGAATTCCGGCAGCAAATGATGAAACTGAAAAACAAAACCCACCGATTTGTTGCGAAAACGAGCCAGCTCGCTATTGGAAAGGGCGTTGATGTCCTGCCCATCCAACCATACCTTGCCCGCAGTGGGCAAATCTAACGCCCCGATGATGTGCAGCAAAGTGCTTTTGCCCACACCGGACGATCCTTTAATGACTACTACCTCAGTCGGCTTTACATCAAAACTGATGCCTTTCAGAACTTCTACTTTCTGCGGTCCGTTGTCGTAAATCTTAACTAAATTTTTTACTTTAATAATAGGTTTCATGGCTACTCATATCTTATTGCTTCTACAGGAACTAATTGCGAGGCTCGGTAAGCCGGGTAAATCGAAGCCAGCAGGCTTAACAAAATAGAAATGGAGGCAATGGCCACAAAATCGATCCACTCCATGACGACGGGTAATGAATTAATCAAATAAACATCCGGCGGCAGGGAGATGACATTAAATTTTAATTGAATGAAACCGGCCGTATAACCGACGATGCAGCCCAGAACGGTTCCAATGACGCCAACTAACAATCCTTCGTACAAAAAGATTTTAAGGATCGATCTGGAAGAGGCGCCCATGGATTTAAGAATACCGATTTCACGCGTTTTTTCCATAACTACCATGATGAGCGAACTAATAATGTTAAAGGCGGCCACCATAATGATTAAACTTAAAATAACAAAGGCCCCCCACTTTTCGATTTCCATCCAGGAGTAGAGCGAGCGATTAAGTTGAAACCAGGTTTCGGTTGTGTAGGGATAACCTAACATCTCTTCGATTTTCTGGGCCACTTTGCCGGCCAAATTGTAGTTGTCAAGTTTTAGTTCGATCCAGGTAACGCCGTTAATGCCGAATAGTTGCTGAGCATCTTTTAAGGACATGTACGATAGCGTTTTGTCGTACTCATAGTAACCGATTTCCACCAGTCCGGCCACGTAAAATTGTTTAACCCTTGGTTGACTGAAGATGCCCCCTTCTTTGGGCATGGTCCAGACCGTCACAATGTCGCCAATATGCGTGGCAAACAGAGCATCGGCTAGGTAACGGCCCAGCACAATGCCCGGCAGCATTTTCCCATGGTACAGTCGCGGTGTAAAATCCAATTCACCTAACACCAGGTGATTTTTCAGATCGACCACCTTATTGGCCATTTGCGGATCAATGGCTTTAACCACCGTAGCGTACTGTCGTTCCTTACCGGAAATCATGCCTTTGTCCACAATGACCGGCGAAGCTCCGATCACGTGTGGCAATTTTCCGACCAGGCTCAACAAGGAATCGGTTCGCGTAATCGGTTCCATGTAAAATTTTCGTACACGCAGGTGGGCATCCGCGCCCAACAAGCGCGAACGCACTTCCTGCTCAAAACCATTCATCACACTCAACACAAGAATCAGGGCCGTTACTCCGATCATTACCCCACCGATGGAAACATAGGTAATGATGGAAATAAAGCCTGTTCTTCGCTTGGCTTTGAAATAGCGTTTGGCAATAAAAAATTCGAAAGAATTCATTTGTTCTCCGGTCGCATTTGCGGGAATAAAATGACGTCTCTGATGCTGGGTTGATCTGTCAGCAGCATGACCATGCGGTCGATGCCAATGCCCAGGCCGGCTGTTGGCGGCATGCCGTACTCCAGCGCCCGGATGTAATCTTCATCCATCATCTGCGCCTCTTCGTCTCCCCGTTCGCGAAGTTTTAATTGTTCTAAAAAACGCTCCTTTTGGTCAATCGGATCATTTAGCTCGCTAAAGGCATTGGCCACCTCTTTACCGGCAATGATCGGTTCAAAACGTTCGACCAGTCCTGGTTTTTCGCGATGCTTTTTGGCTAATGGCGACATTTCAATCGGGTAATCATAAATAAAAGTCGGCTGAATCAGTTTTGGTTCAACCAATTCGCCAAAAATTTCATCAATGATTTTTCCGGCGCCCATTTCAGGAGTAACTTCTACTTTCAGCTTGTCAGCAGTTTCACGCAGTTGTTTTTCATCCATGTTTGAAATATCCACACCGGTAAATTTTTCGATGGCTTCGTACATGGTCAGGCGTTGCCACGGAGGCGTCAAATCGATTTCGTTTCCATTAAAATGAATTTTAGTAGTACCCAACACCTGGTATGCCACGTGAGCAAAAAGTTGCTCCACAAAATCCATCATCCATTTGTAATCTTTGTAAGCCACGTACAGTTCCAGCAAAGTGAATTCAGGATTGTGAAAGCGGTCCATGCCTTCGTTGCGAAAATCTTTGGCGAACTCGTAAACCCTTTCGAATCCTCCGACAATCAACCGTTTCAGGTAAAGTTCATTGGCAATGCGCAGGTACAATTTACGGTCCAAGGCATTGTGATAGGTAACGAACGGTCGGGCTGTAGCGCCGCCATAAATGGGCTGCAAAATAGGTGTTTCCACCTCCAAAAAACCCCGTTCATCCAAAAACGAACGAATGGCCCGAATAATTTGCGTTCTTTTTACAAACACCTCTTTCACTTCAGGATTGACGATCAGATCAACATAACGCTGACGGTAGCGCATTTCTTTGTCAGCAAACTGATCGTACACAATACGTTTGCCGTCTTCCTCTTTTTCCTTTACAATGGGCAAAGGCCGTAACGATTTGGCCAGTAATTTGAATTCTCTGGCAAAAACGGAAATTTCTCCGGTGCGCGTTTTAAAAACTTCGCCTTTAATGCCAATCAAATCGCCGATATCCAACATTTTAAAAATTTCGAAATCCTGTTCGCCGATTTCATTTTTTCGCAGGTAAATCTGAATACGTCCCTGCTCGTCCTGAATATCACAAAAGGCGGCCTTCCCCATCAAGCGAACGGTCATCATTCGTCCGGCTACCGAAACCGCCTGTTTTTCAAGCTGTTCAAAATTTTCCTTGATCTCTTTTGATTTGTGGGTTTGTTCATATTCGTAAGGATAAGGATTAATCCCCAGTTCTCGCAGTCGGTTCAGTTTTTCAAAGCGAACTTTCATTAACTGATTAAAATCTTCCAAGGCTCATTCTCCTTTGCTCTTTATCGTTAGTTTTGACTACCAAATTGTACGAGATATTTTTCAATAAACGGATAAATATCGCCGTCCATTACTTGCTGCACGTTACTGGTCTCATAGTTTGTACGGTGATCTTTGACCATATTGTAAGGATGGAATACATACGAGCGAATCTGACTGCCCCAGGCAATGTCGCGTTTCGATTCTTCGTATTCTTTCTTTTTGGCCTGTTGTTCTTCCAGTTTAAGCTGGTAAAGACGGGCCGCCAAAATTTTTAAGGCATTGGCCTTATTCTTGTGTTGCGAACGTTCATTCTGACATTGTACCACAATACCTGTTGGAATGTGAGTAATGCGGATGGCCGAGTCGGTTTTGTTTACATGCTGTCCGCCTGCTCCGCTGGCCCGGTAGGTATCAATCCGCAAATCCGCCGGATTGATTTCTACATCGATGTTTTCATCTATTTCGGGCAGAACAAACACCGAAGCAAATGAAGTGTGACGACGCTTATTGGCATCAAATGGCGAAATACGCACCAGACGATGTACGCCGTTTTCTGCCTTTAAATAACCATAGGCATAGTCGCCTTTAATTTCGATCGTTACACTTTTAATGCCCGCTTCTTCGCCAGGCTGATAGTCCAAAATCTCGGTTTCAAAACCCTGGCGCTCGGCAAACCGCAGGTACATACGCATCAGCATGGAAGCCCAATCCTGACTTTCCGTGCCTCCTGCCCCGGGATGAATGGTTAAAATGGCATTTTTGGCATCGTCGCGTCCGCTTAACATTCGCTTAAATTCCAATGCAGATATTTCTTTCTCGGCTTTCCTCAAATGATCTTCTAATTCAGTTTGCAGTTCTTCAGAATTGTCTTCGGCCGCCATTTCTAATAAAATCCGGGCATCTTCAAGTAATGCATTTGCGCTCTGCCAGGCCTCTACCCACTCTTTATTTTGATTAATTTCTTTTAGAACTTTCTGCGCTTCCTCCTGGTCATTCCAGAAACCATCGACAGCTGTTTTTTGTTCTAACTCTCTAATATTTTGAAGCCTTTGATCGATGTCAAAGATAACCTCGTAAATCATTTACTCTTTGCTCAAGTTCCTCAAGACGTTGTAATTGTTCACGATCCATAACTAATCTCCATTTTTAGCTTTTTTTTGTATTAATATTCTGATTTAACGCATACGAAATTTTAAAAT
>JAGHBR010000122.1 GCA_021160885.1 Caldisericaceae bacterium | reverse complement strand
GTAGTGGTACCAACGGCAATAACAAGCCCGCCGTTTAGTTTAACTTCGTTGATGTCGTGAGCCGATTCCTCAGGGACTTCATAATATTCGGAGTCCATGTTATGGCGGGTAACATCTTCCACTTTAATGGGCCGAAAGGTACCCAGACCGACATGCAACACTATGGGCACAATTTTAACGCCTTTAGCCCGTATTTTATCTAACAATTCTTCGGTGAAATGCAAGCCGGCAGTGGGAGCCGCAACCGCGCCAATTTTTTTAGCGTAAACTGTTTGGTAGTATTCTTTGTCGATTTCTTCAGCTTCCCGTTTAATGTAGGGGGGAAGGGGAGAGCTGCCAACGCGGCCTAATACCTCAAAGAAATCGCTGCCATTGTAATCAAACCGCACCACTCTTCCGCCGGAAGTGGTATTGTCGATTACATCACAACCAAAGTCATTGGTGATTTGTATTCGATTTCCAACACGTACTTTTCTTGCAGGTTTCACTAATACTTCCCACATGGTGTCTTCCAATTGACGCAGTAATAATAGTTCTACCTTGGCATCCGTTTTATCTTTAACACCAATCACACGTGCAGGAAAGACTTTAGTCTCGTTAACAACCAGAGCGTCTCCTTCCTGCAAATAATCAAGCAAATCCTTAAAAACACGATGTTCCCAGATTTGTTTTTTGCGATTCAGTACCATTAAACGAGATTCATCCCGTTTTTCTAAAGGATACTGAGCAATAAGCTCCTGAGGAACCTCGTATTTAATCTCCGATAGCTTCATCTTTCAACCACTCCTTTCCTGCTTTTTAAAAAAGCGAGGTTTGTTGATCCTTTTTATTGTTTTTTATTTTAAAATGTTCATAAGCCAGATGGGTGGCCACGCGTCCCCGCGGCGTTCTGTTTAAAAATCCTTGTTGAATTAAAAACGGTTCGTACACTTCTTCAATGGTGTCGCTTTCTTCTCCCACAGCCACGGCAATCGTGTTTAAGCCTACCGGGCCACCTTTGTATTTTTCAATAATTGTAAGTAAAATGCGTTTATCCATTTCATCCAGGCCAAGCTCGTCCACCTCAAGTCGTTCAAGCGCCATTTTGGCCACTTGTTTTGTGATTTTGTTATCTGCTACGACCTGAGCGAAGTCTCGCGTGCGGCGCAATAAACGATTGGCGATGCGTGGTGTTCCTCTTGATCGCCTGGCGATTTCCATGGCGCCTTCATCGTCTATCTCAACGTTTAAAATTTTAGCCGAACGCTTAATAATCAAAAAAAGGTCGTCTGGGTTGTAATAATCCAGCCTTAGAACTACGCCAAATCGGGCGCGCATTGGTGAGGTTAGTAAACCTGCTCTGGTGGTAGCGCCAATCAAAGTGAAAGGGGCTAAATTCAATTGTACCGATCTGGCATTGGGGCCTTTGTCTATTAAAATGGTGATGTTAAAATCTTCCATGGCCGAATAAAGGTATTCTTCCACTACATTGTTCACGCGGTGGATTTCGTCAATGAATAAAACGTCTTTTTCTTTTAAATTGGTTAACAAACCGGCTAGATCACCGGCCCGTTCCAATACTGGCCCGGAAGTCGTTTTAATATCTACATTTAATTCTTTACTGACAATCATGGCTAATGTAGTTTTACCTAACCCCGGAGGGCCGTAGAGTAGCACATGATCCAGCGCTTCGCCCCGTTGCCTGGCCGCTTCAATAAAAACGGCCAGATTGTTTTTTACCTTTTGCTGACCAACGAATTCTGCCAGACTTTGTGGCCGTAGACTGTTCTCTATTTCCAGGTCTTCTTCTAATAATCCCGGACGAACAAATTTACTCATCGTTTTTAAATTACCTGCAATGCGCGTTTAATGATTTCTTCTGCTTTTTCACTAAAATGAATTTTTTGAACTTTTGCTACGGCTTTTGTGGCCTGCCCACGTGTATATCCTAAAGAAACCAGAGCTAAAATGGCTTCTTTTTCCACCTCTGTTTTAGGCTCGGCGGCCACTACACTACTTTCATCCGTCCCGATGACTTCCGGTAAAGCGATTTTATCTTTTAATTCGACTATTATCCGTTGCGCTGTCTTTTTACCAATACCGGAAATTGAGGACAGCGCTTTTACATCCTGAGTGTGAATGGCTTTCTGGATTTGTTCCACCGTCAATCCGGAAAGTAGCGTCAGGGCCAGTTTAGGACCGATCCCGGAAATACTCAGCAAACCGAGGAATAAATCGCGTTCCTGTTCTTCTGCAAAGCCAAATAACTGGATTCCGTTTTCACGAACGTGGAGATAGGTTTTGAGTGTTGCCAGCGAACCAGGAGCAGGCAATTTTTGTGCGGTATTTAAACTGACTTTAATATTGTAACCAAATCCATTGGTTTCCAGAATAATCTCTGTCGATTTATTACTGATTATTTTGCCGCTAATGTATTCAATCATTCTTTTAGTTTTATTTTAATTTCATTCTGTGCCAGTAACACAAGGCAGCTGCCAGGGCATCAGAAGCATCAACCGGTTCGATGTTTTGTTTCAACTTCAACAAATGTTTTACCATGAATTGAACCTGGCTTTTACTGGCAGCCCCATTTCCCACAACCGACATTTTTATTTCTTTGGGCGCGTATTCGAATACCGAAATTCCATAAGCTTCGGCAGCAACCATTACAGCGCCTCTTACGTGTCCCATGGAAATAGCAGTTTTTACGTTTTTGGCATAAAATACACTTTCCATGGCCATTACATCAGGGGCCGTCTCTTTTAACAGTGCGCTGATTTCTGAGTAAATTTTAAATACGCGCTTGGACAAACTTTTGTTAGCCGATGTCCGTACATGACCGTAAGTCAAAAGTTTTGGCTCATCGACCTCATTTATTTCGATAATGCCGAAACCGGTAATTTGTAAGCCTGGATCTATGCCTAATATTTTAATGGTCATTATTCATTCGAAACCAGACGCTCCATTTCGGCGTCTTCCATTTCAAAATTGGCGTAAACATTTTGAACATCATCATGATCATCAAGAGCTTCGAGCAATTTTAATATTTGCTCTGCCGTTTTACCTTCAATTTTGATGGTGTTCTGGGGAATCATGGTCAGTTCTGCGCTTTCCATCACAATGCTCTTTTCTTCGAAGGCATTGCGCACTTTATGAAAATCTTCAAAACTGGTGTAAATTTCGTAAAAATCATCCGTCGCCTGCATGTCTTCAGCGCCACATTCCAGGGCGATTTCCAATAAATCTTCTTCAGGATATTGATCAACAGGCACGCGGATTAAACCTTTGCGTTCAAATATCCAGGCCACGCTACCGTTTTCACCCAGGTTCCCGCCGTATTTACTGAATAAATGACGCATCTCGGCCACCGTGCGGTTCTTGTTGTCGGTTACTGCTTCCACAAAAACAGCCACGCCCCCTGGACCATAACCTTCGTAAGTCACATCTTCGTACACTACGCCAGGTAATTCCCCGGTTCCTTTTTTTATGGCGTTTTCGATATTTTTGGCAGGCATGTTTGCTGCTTTGGCCTGGGCAATGGCCACGCGCAATCTTGGATTGGCTTCTGGATCCCCACCACCTAAGCGAGCGGCTACGGTAAGCTCTTTTATTATTTTGGTAAAAATACGCCCGCGCTGGGCGTCAACTTTTGCTTTTTTATGTTTAATTGAATGCCATTTAGAATGACCTGACATAATACCTCCTTC
>JAGHBR010000361.1 GCA_021160885.1 Caldisericaceae bacterium | reverse complement strand
TCAGATATCTATTATTATTTTCATTTTATTTATCATGAGCATCTCCGCCCATAGCCTGGGAAGATGGTTAGCAGCAAGGAGAAAAAATCAATGAAAAAGCTATATCTATATCCACTCTGGTTAAGAATTTGGCACTGGACCAATGCAACTTTGTACATTGTTCTTATTTTGACAAGTATAAGCATGCATTATCCCAGTCCTGATAATCCGCTCATTCCGTTTAAAACCGCTCGTCTTATCCATATGTATCTTGACTTTTTAATCGGGAATATATTTACCTGGAACGGGAAGCATTACATTCCCAACTTTAAAGAACTATTTCAAAGAATATATCTACAAACGAGGTTTTATTTATTTGGCATTTTTAAGGGGGAACCACATTCTTTTGAAGTAGATGAAAAAAGAAAATTCAATCCATTATAGCAAATCACCTACATAACGATCATGTTTGTTTTTATGCCATTAATCATTATTTAAGGTCTTTTTTTGTTATTCCCGGAATTTGCACCGGATAAAATTTATGGAATGGACGGTTTGTGGCCCATGGCTATTTTGCATGTAGTCTTTGCTTATTTTTTAACGCTTTTTACCATCGGGCACATTTATCTTGGAACTACGGGTCACACCGTTACCAGTAATTTTAAAAGTATGATTGAAGGTTACCATATTATTTTGCATATCGAATCTAACCCAAAAGGAGAAAAAAATGGGGCATAAATTGGCGGCATTATTAAAGAACAAAACCATTGAATGGGCAACCATAATTGCAGGTACTTTAATCTTGCTCGTTGCACTTTTTAATTTATTATATGAACCTTTATTCCAATCCTACACTGGATTAGAAAATGGCCCCTTAACCTATGAAAATAGCAAAAAGGTCAGCGATACTGAATTTGAAGCTATTGTCAGAGAAATTACTTATCAGGAGCGGGAACAGAAAGCGCGGGAACTTACCAGAGATGAAACAGATCCGTTTACTCGAAAAATTCGTATGAATATGTTAATGAACACACCTTCTTTTATGAATAACACACCATATATGCATATTAAATATTTTCGTTATGCTGGCATTAGACAAATATGAAGGTACTAAGACTTGCCTTACCTGCCACGAAACAATCACTGTGCACCATGCGGATGGGAGTAAAGAATTAGTCAACACCATGGATGATGTCCTAAATTCGATTCACTTCTTATTTCAGCGTAAATCTTCATGATTTACGATTTATGGATACGATAGACGCGAAGTAAATGCAAAAGGCTCGCACCAAATTCCGATTGGCAAAATTGATCGTGCCTGTGGCATACCAGGCAGTTTTTCCTGGACCGGTTGGGCAGCCATGGTAAAGTCAAAGCCAGCTCATAAAAAAGAAATTAAAATACGTAGCAAAGGTTGCGGGCAATGTCATATTGGAGGGAATTACCAACCTGCCACAGAAAAGATGTTACCGATTGGAGATATACCTGAGGAGGCTAAACAAGGAGTAGATTGTCTGATTTGCCATTCACAAACTTATGATATGAATCAACGATATGTAATCAAAGATGACCGCGATTTACGCTGGAAGCAGGATCGGAGTTTAAAAGCCGCTTTAGAATCCTTCCTTCAAAAGATGACACGCTTTAGCATGCCAAAATTTTCAAACTCATTGAACTTCTAAGATATTGTTTTTGGGGGGGTGCGGCTATGCTGCCTTAGCTGTTACTAAACCTACTGCTAAAAACTGTTTATTCTGCCATCAACATGATTTAGTTGGCGATATTTACAATTACAATGAATCTGGGAAAAAATTATGCTACAAAAACAAACGTCTCTTGCACGTGGGCACAAAACGTGGTACAGGTTTTGGCCCTGAAGATGATGTCCAGGCCAGGGCTGGTATGGCCTACACCGATTGCCATGTGCCGGAAGGACACAAAATACCTCGTGGAGACAAAGGCGTTGATCTGGTTTCCAATGATTTACCCGGCAAAAAAGTAGCCTGCGAAAATTGCCATACTTCTGCCCCACATACCAAATCAAAGTATCATGTAATTTTAAATGGCCATGTGAGTCGTATTGCCTGTGAAACCTGCCATATTAATAAACTGTAAAAAGAAAATGTCGTTCTACGCGATTGGCTGCATCCAACTTGGAATGAGGAAGAGGGCGTGTATGTTCCAAACGATATTTACCCATCCGGAGAAACCAATAAAGGTTTTACCTTTTGTGGTTTAATGGATACGGCACTTTTTTAACCAACGCCTTAGGTGATAATCCTTCTAATCCAGGGCATTACGATCCTTTAAACAAACAATTAGCAGTAATCACCGATCCTGAAATTATCGAGTCAATCCGACAGGCTGCTATTGAATTAAAGAAAACCTACAAAGATTTGGATGTAGAAGAATACGTGCGTTTGGCAACACACCCTATAGATCAACTTTCACCTGAATTGTTGGCTAAAAGAAAGGAAATGATTGAAAAAAATATTAAACCGATTATGCAAAAAGGTGAAAGTAGAATCTATCCATTTAAATTATTTAATGCTTATATGTACGAAGATATGAGGAATCAGGGCCCGTTTGGTGCTATGATCTTACCTTTTGATTATCCCACTTATTATGAAACTGGTAACTCTAAACTATCAGTACTTACCGCTGTAAAGAATCCAATAATCAAAAGAATGTACGAACTACCTTTTAAAAAATACATGATGGATGAATTTATGCGTTATTTTATTGTGGATGAATGGAAACCCGAATATCCCGTTAAAAACGGGAAATTAGTCAATATTGAGCCGCATTGGATGCGCCAGCTTGGTACATTAATGGTTAATCATGGCATTACAAAAG
>JAGHBR010000459.1 GCA_021160885.1 Caldisericaceae bacterium | reverse complement strand
GGTTGAATTATGCCACGCGCTGAAAGACGTTGACATAATTCATTGACCTGCTTTTCAGACAAACCAATGATGGCTGCCATGGTACCAGGATTTTTTTTACCCGATTCGTACATTAAACGTCCGCGTATTTGAACCAACCGCAGCCCATCTTCAAATGACAAACTGCTAGCTGCCACCAGGGCACTGTATTCGCCCAGGCTGTGTCCGGCCATGCCCTGAACCTCCATTCCTTTTTCTTTCAACAAATAGTACACTGCCAGGCTGTGGACAAAAATAGCAGGTTGTGTAATGTAGGTCAACTTTAATTCTTCTTCAGGGCCTTCAAAACAAACTTTTTTCAGACCAAAATCAAGTATTTCATCTGCCCGATCGAAGATTTTACGGGCTGTTTCAAATTGTTCGTACAGGTCCTTGCCCATACCAACAAATTGAGAAGCCTGCCCAGGAAAGATGAATGCTTTTTTCATATTCGCTTCCAGATTTTGTTCACTTATTTGATTGGATTTTCCGGTTTTGGAATTCCCCAGCGCAGCAAGGCCGAGGCCCAGGTAAATCCGCCACCAAAAGTGGAAAACAGCACCAGATCGCCCACATCAATTTTGCCCTGCAAATATGCTTCCGATAGCGCCAGCGGAATGGTTGCTGCCGTGGTGTTACCATATTTGTCAATATTGATCATTACTTTATCGTAATCAATGCCCAGGCGTTTTACCGTAGCATCGATAATGCGCAGGTTAGCCTGATGAGGGACAAAAAGCGCTAAATCTTTACCTGAAAATCCATGTTTTTCAAGAATATTAACTGACACTTCGGCCATTTTGGTAACTGCAAATTTAAAAACCGTTTTCCCATCCTGATAAATGTAGTGCCAATCGTTCACCACGGTTTCTAATGAAGCGGGGAACAAACTGCCGCCTGCCTTCATTTTTAAATACTCAGCGCCGCTGCCATCTGAAAAGAGCATAAAATCAATAATGCCCTTGTCTTCATCTTCGGTGGGCTCAAGCAAAACGGCTGCGGCCGCATCGCCAAAAAGTACACAGGTGTTACGATCGCGGTAGTTGGTAATAGCGCTCATTTTGTCGCCCCCGACTACCACAATTTTTTTATGCGTTCCGGCCATGATGTACTGAGCGCCAACTGACAAAGCATAAATAAAACCAGAACAGGCAGCCGCCACATCAAAAGACCAGGCATTTTTAGCGCCGACCTTTTCCTGCACTAAATTACCCGTGCTGGGGAAAAACATGTCCGGCGTAACCGTGGCAACGATAATTCCTTCAATTTCCAGCGGATCAATGCCACGATTTTGACATAATTTTTTTACTGCTTCAGCGGCCATATCAGAAGTTGCTTTGCCAGGCTCAAGAATGTGTCGTTCTCTGATTCCCGTCCGCGACCGAATCCACTCGTCGCTGGTATCGACCATTTTTTCCAGATCGAAATTGGTCAGGACCTTTTCGGGCACATAATGTGCCACCGCACTAATATAAGCTTTAGGCATTACTAAACTCCTTTTCCCTCAACTTTTCTGCAATTCTTTTATTTACTTGATGAGAGCTCATCTCGTGAGCTACTTTTAAAGCATTTTTAATGGCGCGAGAAGAAGAGTTGCCATGACAGATAACAGAAATCCCATCTACACCAAGGAGTGGCACCCCGCCATACTCTTCATAATCATAGCTCCGCTTTAATTCACTAAAGGCAGGCTTTACAAGGAAGGCGCCCAAATTGGTGAACAGATTGGCTCCGACATTTCGCTTAATGGCCTTAACAATTACCCCCATTATACTCTCAGCCATTTTTAACAAAGCATTTCCCACAAAGCCGTCACAAACAATAATATCCGTTTTCCCCTTTAAGATATCTCGCCCCTCAACATTGCCATAAAAATTGGGCAAATTTTCTTTAAACAGCTGATGCGCTTCCAGAGTCAAGGCGTTTCCTTTTTTCTCTTCTTCACCAATACTCAACAGCCCGATTTTAAGGTCTTTTTGTTGAAACACTTCACCGACAAAAATATCTGCCATTAAGGCAAATTGCAATAGGTGAATCGGTTTTGAATCAACATTGGCGCCCACATCGATCAAAAAGACCATCCCTTTTTCACTGGGTAAAAACGAACCAATTGCTGGTCGTTTAACGCCGGGGATTCGTTTTAGAGTCAATAAAGAGCCTGCCATTTGGGCGCCGGTATGACCGGCACTTACAAAGGCATCGGCTTCGCCACTGGCATGTAATTTGAGCCCAACGACCATTGAAGAATTTGTTTTCTTCTTGAAGGCTTCGGTGGGAGATTCATTCATGCCAATATTTTCAGGAGCATGAATAATAATAAAACGATCATGATATTTTTCAGGAATATGTTTTAATCGATCTTTGATTAAATCCTGATCACCCACCAGAATAACCTGGTCCTCTTTGGGAGCCTCTTTTAAATATAAATAAGCCCCATAAACAGTCGCACGGGGCCCATGATCACCTCCCATTACATCCAGGGCGATACGCATTACCTGGTCCTTAACAAGAAACGATTAAACTGATTTAGGGATAAATACGTTCTTTCCCCGGTAATACCCGCAATTTGGACAGGCACGATGGGGCAGTTTTTTCTCGCCGCAATGATCACAAGTAACCAGCGAACCAGCTTTTAAACTGGCCATCCATTGCGCCCTGCGTTTATCTCTTAAATTGCGTGATACTTTCCGTTTTGGATTTGCCATCTCTTTCCTTCTCCTACTTTAATAACTTTCTCAGTTCTTCCCAACGTGGATCAATCGGCTTTTCTCCACAGCGACAAGCTTCATGATTTAAATGTGCGCCACAATTTGGGCAAATACCTTTACAATCTTCTCTACACAACATCTTCTGTGGATGATTAAGTAGCATCATCTCTGAAATGACCGGATCGATATCTATTTCAACAGCATCCGCTTCAATCCGAATGATGTCTTCATCCAATAACTCACCAGCTCCCTGATGATACTGTTGTTCAATATCAGCTGAAAAATTAACGTCAAACTCATCCAGGCAGCGGTCACAAACGTAATGCCCCTTAGTTTTCAGATCGATGTGTACGCGAAATTCTTTTTTTATTTTTTCCACATACACATGAACACTGGCCTGGTTTGGATAATACTCCCGAATTAAGGGAGAAATAAACTCCAAACTGATTTCTTCATTCACCTCAATCGGGTGAATGTCCATGTCCTGTATATTGATTTTCATCAGAACTTCCGAATTTATCAAAACTTGTTGAGGAATTCAACCCTCAAAACTTTACATTTCTTTAATTCCAAACCACAATATTTGTTTCTTTTTTTGCGAAATAGCCAAATGTACGTTACAAAGTACAATAAGGCAAATTTTATTGATGTTCAAATTGGATCATTTTTATGGAAACTTTACAACATAATGAAAGGCATTCCACTTAGTAGCGGAATGCCTTTTACTCACATTAAACAGGAGATAATAAGTTAATTTTTCATGTTTTGAACAATGTTCATGGTATCCAAGGCAATTACCAACTCCTCATTGGTTGGAATAACCAGCACTTTAACTTTCGAATCACTGGCAGAAATATCGCGTTCACCCTTAACCTTGGCTTCGTTCTTTTCCTTATCCAATTTAACGCCTAAAAATTCCATATCAGTCAAAGCATGGTCGCGTACCATGCTGGAATTTTCACCGATGCCGCCGGTAAAGACAATAGCATCCACACCACCCATGGCAGCCGAATAGGCGCCGATGTATTTTTTTAAACGGTAGGTAAAAATATCATGGGCCAGTTTGGCTCGCGGGTTTTCGTCGTATTCTTCTTCGATTTCACGCATATCGCTGCTTAAACCGCTTACACCAATTAAACCGCTGTGTTTGTTCAGCAAGGTAGTAGCATCATTGGGTGTCAATTCTTCTTTGTGCATAATTTGCAAAATGATGGCCGGATCCAGATCGCCGGAACGCGTGCCCATCATTAATCCTTCTAATGGCGTAAAGCCCATGCTGGTGTCAATTGATTTTCCGTATTTTATGGCCGCAGCCGAGGCTCCATTCCCTAAATGACAGGTAATTAAACGTAGTTCTTCTTTAGGCTTGCCCAACATTTCCGCAGCCCGATCCGAAACAAAACGATGCGATGTGCCATGAAAACCATAGCGGCGGATGCCATGCTTTTTGTAAAGCACGTAGGGCAATCCGTAAAGATAAGCGTGTTTTGGCATGGTTTGATGAAATGCTGTGTCGAACACGCCTACCTGGGGCACTCCCGGCAATAACTGCATGGCGGCGTTAATCCCCTTCAGGTTAGGCGGGTTGTGCAAGGGCGCGTAATCGATACAGCGTCTCATTTCGGCCATTACTTCTTCTGTAATCAAAACCGAACCACTGAATGCTTCCCCACCATGTACCACGCGGTGCCCCACCGCATCAATTTCACTTTTGTCTTTAATAACTCCATGGTTCTTACTGAGTAAAATACCCAAAACGTACTCAATGGCCATTTTGTGGTCTAAAATTTCACCGGACAGGCGAATTTCTTTATCGCCTTCTTTGCGATGCGTTAAAATGGCGCCGGACATTCCGATGCGCTCAACCACGCCTTTGGCCAAAGCTTTGCGTTCTTCAGGGTTTATTACCTGATATTTTACTGATGAGCTTCCTGCGTTGATGACTAAGACGATCATTGTGTCTTTTCCTCTTCTTATTATTCATTAATATAGTATTTTATTTCTTTTTACTT
>JAGHBR010000421.1 GCA_021160885.1 Caldisericaceae bacterium | reverse complement strand
TTATACAATATTGTAGTGGTAATAAAATTTTTTGGCATGTTGTTTTTTAAGGAATTAACGCACTTTCCTGTTCAAGATGGGCTAAATTAAATTTTGAGAATTAACTGCCTTCTTATTCAAAATTTAATAAAGTGTAGACATCTTTTAAGCTGATGAATCACGTCACAATGCGCTTTTTACCATAAAATAAATTTGCCATTGGCTTGATCTTTGGCTTATTTTATGCGGTTTAATTAAAGAAAATCAGGTAACCACATGGAAAAACAAAACACATTAGAAATTGCCCGTAAATATTTGAGTAATCAAAATTACAAAAAAGCCAAAGAAACCTATCTACAAGCTTTAAAAGAAGCGACGGATGACCAGAGCAGAGCGTTTATCTGGGCCGAACTAAGCTGGACGTTCTACCATCTGCAATCCTTTCAAAGCTGTATTGAAGCCGCCGAAAACTGTCTGAATCTGAATGCAGATTACCAGGCCAAAGAAGACCTGTACCGCCTGATTGGCTTTAGCTACATGGCCCTGGGGCAGGATCAGCCAGCAATTGAAAATCTGGAGCAATCGCTACGCATCGATCGCAATTCGGTTAAACAGCAGTACGCCATCTTCAATCTGGCCAAACTCTATTTTAAACATCAAAAATACCCTCAGGCCGAGGAACTTTTGAACGAAGTCGAAGGTTACTTTTTCCAGAACAATCGCGATTACTGGCTGTCGGTGCTGTACATGAAAGGTTTTGTAAAATATTACCAGGATCAGTTAGACGAAGCGGAAAAAATTTTTGAAGAACTTCTGGAACATGCCGGCGAGGGCAAACAGCGGGCTACCGGACTGTTTGGACTGGCTTTTATTGCCTTTGATCGCAAGGACTATTTAAAAACCATCAATTTGTGCGAAGCCACGGCCAAATTAGACGAAAACTTTTTCGACAAAGAAACACTGGGCTTTTTGACAGCTGTCTCGTTCCACCGTTTGGGACGCAATGATGTATTTGAAAAGTATTATCAGCAAATGATCAAAACCTACCCACAGGGCCGCTACCGCAAGGAGCTGGATGACATCAAGGCTAAAATCAATAATTAATCAGAACAATGGATTGGTTCAAGGCTAAAATAGAACAACTCCCGCAATTTTCCGAATTACTGCAAAAGATTGAAGAGGGACAAACGGTTCAGCTTAAAGGCCTTAGTGGTTCGTTGCGCGCCTTTGTGGCCCTCCAATTAAACAAAGCGGCTAATCGCCCATTGTTGTACGTGGCCAGCGATCTGGATTCGGCAGAAAAGATGCGCGATGATCTGGAATTTTTAGG
The DNA here is from genome assembly GCA_021160885.1 of Caldisericaceae bacterium. Taxonomy (GTDB): domain Bacteria; phylum Calditrichota; class Calditrichia; order Calditrichales; family Calditrichaceae; genus Caldithrix. The sequence goes on along the minus strand of JAGHBR010000421.1, from coordinate 7,884 downwards.
TACGGCCAGTCCATTTGCTTTTTTACCTCCTTTGCAGTTCGAACCTTACGACACCGTGGAACCAAGCCCCAGTTTAGTGCGCTTACGCATCGAAGCCACGCAAACCTTTCTGGAGCATGATGTCTGGCTGTGCGTTACAACACCGCAGGCCTTGCTGGAGTCGCTGCCCACGCCCGAAGAGTTTGTCGATTTACAATTGTATCTTAAAAAAGGTCTTGAAATTTCATTTGAGAAATTGATTCCACAGTTGGCCGAACTGGGTCTGCAGCGCGTGGAAATTGTGGAGAACGTGGGAGAATTCAGCGTGCGCGGCGGCATTGTTGATGCCTATGTCTGGAATTACGATGATCCATTGCGCATCGAGTTTTTTGGCAACGAGATTGAATCCATGCGTTTTTTTGACGTCATTTCCCAGCGCTCTATCCGCCCGGTAGAAGAAGTGACCCTGTTGCCCAACCTGCAAAACGGTCGTTTAGGCGCCTTTGTCGATCAGCTACTGCCCGACAATACCATCCTCTTTTTCGAAGATCAGCAACTGGCCAATACCAGAGTCGAGCAATTTCTGACCAGGGCCCGACAGGCCTTTAACGATCAGCAGGAATTGGGGTTGGAAAATCCGTCGCCGGAAACCATGTATCTGACCCACGATCGCTGGAAAAGCTGGAACAATAAATTGACCACCTGCAAAAGCGACCTGGTGCGTGATGCCCATGCTCAGGTTGTTGATTTCAAATCTCAACCCCATCCCGATTTCAATGGCAGTTTAAAGTTGTTCGTCAAGTTTTTAAAAGAGCGCAGCAGCCAGAATGTCAAACGTTCCATCCTGATTCAGGTAAGCAATGAAGAACAAAAAGAACGTTTCATGGACATTATTGAAGAAGAGGGGCTGGATTTTCGTGGCAAAATTGAAATCGGTACGCTGCACAACGGCTTTTTATTAGACACTTTGAAATTAGACATTCTAACCGATCACGAAATATTTAATCGCTTTAAACGCAAAAAAGCCTACAAACGCTTTAAGAGTGGCGAATATCTGCGTCAATTGAGCGGGCTTAATTTGTACGATTACGTGGTTCACGTGGATTATGGCATCGGGCAGTATCTGGGCATGGAAACCATCAGCTACGGTAACGTGAAAAAAGAGTGCATCAAAATTGGTTATCAGGATGGCGATTACCTTTACGTAACGGTTGACCGTCTGAATCGCGTGCAAAAGTACAGCAGCGAAGGCGGAGGCACGCCCAAATTGACCAAACTGGGTACTACCGAATGGGAACGAGCCAAACAAAAAACTAAAGAATCAATCCAGAAGATTGCTGCCGAACTAATTCAGATTTACGCGGCCCGCAAAGCACATGGCGGTTTTAAATTTTCCGAGGACAATTACCTGGTTAAAGAGCTGGAAGCCAGTTTCCCTTACGAAGAAACACCGGATCAACTCAAATCCATTCAGGAGGTCAAAGAAGACATGGAGCGGCCGGAGCCCATGGACCGCCTGTTGTGTGGCGACGTGGGCTTTGGCAAAACCGAAGTAGCTCTCAGGGCGGCTTTTAAGGCCATTTTAGACGGCAAACAGGTGGCCGTACTGGTGCCCACCACCATTCTGGCTTTTCAGCATTACAAAACCTTTTCTGACCGGTTGCGCGAATTTCCGGTCAACATCGAAATGCTCAACCGTTTTCGTACAGCAGCCCAGCAAAAAAAGATCATTCAGGGCCTGGCAGAAGGCAGCATTGACCTGGTCATTGGAACGCATCGCCTGCTTTCGGACGATGTGCGCTTTAAGGATTTAGGCCTGTTGATTATTGACGAAGAACAGCGTTTTGGCGTTCGCCAGAAAGAGAAACTGAAAAAGCTGCGTGTTTCAGTAGATGTGCTGTCCATGACGGCTACGCCCATTCCGCGCACCTTGCATACCGCTCTAATGGGTGCACGCGATCTTTCCAATATCGATACGCCGCCTACCAATCGCCTGCCGGTGCACACCGAGATCATCCACTGGAACGACCGACAATTGCGCCATATCATTTTAAAAGAATTGCAGCGTGGCGGCCAGGTTTATTTTGTACACAACCGTGTAGAAACCATCGAAGGCATAAAGGAAGCGCTGAGCCAGATTGTACCCGAGGCGCGCATTGTGGTTGGCCATGGACAGTTGCCGGAAAGACAGTTAGAAAAGGTGATGCTCGATTTCATGGACAAAAAGTACGATGTGCTGCTCTCCACCATGATCATAGAAAATGGCCTGGACATCCCCAACGTGAACACTATCATCATCAATCGGGCGGACAAATTTGGTCTGGCACAGCTTTACCAGTTACGTGGACGAGTGGGGCGTTCCAAAGAGCAGGCTTACGCTTACCTGCTGGTTCCGCCCATGGAAAAGCTGAGCAGCCTGGCGCGCAAACGCCTGCGGTCCATTATGGATTTCACCGATTTAGGCAGCGGTTACAAAGTAGCCTTGCGCGACCTGGAATTGCGCGGGGCCGGAAATTTACTGGGCAAAGAACAGAGCGGTTTTGTGCAAAGCATAGGTTTTGAAATGTACTGCAAAATATTGGAAGAAGCTGTGGAAGAGATGCGCCGTGGAGTTGAAGTGGAAGCGGAAACGGTAGAAGAAAAACTTGTCCCGGGTCGGCCAACCGATCCCAAACTGGATGTGGACTTTGACCTGCTCATTCCAGCCGATTACATTCCTTACGAACTGGAGCGCATTACCATCTACCATCGTCTGGTGAATTTTACTGCTGTTGAACAAATCGAAAACTTAAAAGAAGAATTAATCGATCGTTTTGGTCAATACCCGCCGGAAGTGGAGCTCTTTTTAATGGCCATTGAACTTAAAATTTTAGCCGGAAAATTATTCGCGGAACGGATTATTGTTAACGAACGTAAAATAAAACTCATTTTTGATCAGGCGGTTGAAAAAGAGGATGTGTTTTTTGGACGCTACATGCCCCGTATGATGGAGCAAGCATTAGCAAAGGTGCGCTTTCTGAATCAGAAAAATTTAGGCGTCGAATTTGAAGCAAAAGGCAAAAATAAGCAGGAGCGAATGCGGTTCGCCATTAATTTATTGCATTACATCCTTGCTGAGTCGTAAATTACTGTAATAATTAAAAGAAAATTATTGCCTTAAAGGAGAAGACCCGTTGGCATTGTTTTTCAGGTTCATTGATTGAAATTTAAAAAATCGTAAATTTTTAGTACGGATTGAAATAGCTTAGGAGGCTTGATTAATGAGAAAGATTTTAGCAGTTTTAGGTTTAATAATTGGTTTTTATTTGATTTCGGCTTGCGGATTGTCTGACGACACGGTAGCCAAAGTAGGTAAACAAACCATTACCGTTGACGATTACAAGTTTGTCTTAAATCGTCGTTTTCCTGGTAAAGCGATTGCCAAAATCGATTCGGCACAGCGTTACAGTATTTTAAATTACATGATCGATAAATATTTGCAGGCCAATCAAGCTATTGATATGGGATTGGATACAACGCGCCTTTTTTTAAGCGAACTGGCAGATTACAAAGCGCGCTTAATTGGGAACAAGTATTTCGAAAAAGTCATTGTTGATGTGCTGGTGCCGGAAGAAGAAATCAGAGAAGCTTTTGAAAAACGGCGTGATGAGGTAAAAGCCAGGCATATTTTAATACAATACAAAGGAGCGCGTAATAGCAAGGTTAAGCGTTCTAAAGAAGAGGCTTTCAAATTAGCAGAAAAAATTTTGCGTGAAGCCAAAAGCGGCAAAACCAGTTTTAATTACCTGGCCGAAAAATACTCGGATGATCCGTCAGCCAAAAAGAACAAAGGCGACCTGGGCTATTTTACCTGGGGTCAAATGGTCGATGAATTTCAGAAAGCCGCCTTTTCCATGGAGCCCGGCCAGATTTCCGAGCCGGTCGAAACGCCTTATGGCTTTCACATCATTAAAGTAGAAGGCCGGCGGAAAAATCCGTTTTTTGATGAAAACAACTACCAATGGCAAAAAGAAGACATTAAACGGAACCGTTATTTTGCCCATCAGGACACGGCATTAAAAATGTGGAAAGCCAAAAAGAAAGAGCTAAAGCAAGTTTACGAAGCGACTCTTTTCAAGGAAAAAATCGATTCTGTAGCACGTTTGGCCAGCAAAAAACAACAGGAAGGGCGCTACAAACCCAAGTCTTATTCAATGGCCGAAAAACGCATTGTGCTGGCCAAATGGAAAAATGGCCAATTATTTCTGGACGATGTCTTTTTAATGTACGGTGGAAGACGTTTCTCCGCATTGCAAAGAAGGATTACCAGACCTGAAAAATTCGAGCAAATCGTGGATCAGATTCTGTTAGCCAAATTGATTGAAAATGAAGCCAGCAAAATTGGGCTTTTCGATGATGTTCAGGTAAAGACCAATTTAAAAGATTTTAAAATTCAAAAACTTTCCTCGCTGGCCTACAGCAAAGAAGTTAAAGCCAAATCCGAGCCGACTGAAGAAGAGATTAAAGCCTATTACGAACAGCATGCCGATGAGTTCGTAAAACCGGCTGAAATCGAACTGTGGGAAATTTCATTAAAAGATGAAAAAACGGCCAACAAAGTTCTAAAACTGGCTCAAAAGGGATATGATTTTGAAAAATTGGCTGGAAAATACAGCGAAGACAAATATTACAAAAAGAAAAAGGGCTACATTGGATTTAAAACAAAAAATCGCAGAGGCGAGGTTTCTAAAGAAGCTTTTAAATTAGGTACGAATAAAATTGGCGGTCCGGTTAAATACCGTAATTATTACGTAGTTTTTAAAACCGGGAAAATCCACCCGGAAACCATACGCAGTTTTGAAGAAGCCTACCAACAAGTAAAAATGCGCGTGCGTAACAAGAAATTAAAAGAACGCCGTGAAGAGTGGCTAAAAGAATTGAAAGACCGTTATGCCGTTAAAATTAACCATAAAGTAGTGGATAATTTGCAATGATGAAAAATACAACCTTTTTAATGTTCTTTTTTTTGATGGCCATTTTGTTGATCAGTTGCCGACGAGAAGCTGAAATTCCGGAAGACCTGGTGGCTCAGGTCAATGATCATTATTTGGGGCTGACCCAGGTAAACCAGAGCATGCCGGAGGGTATCCCGGACGATCTGGCTTTGTCTTTAAAAAAGAATCTGATTTCTAAATGGGTAGAAAACGAAACACTTTATCAAGTAGCGCTTGATGAAAATATCACTCTGGATGAATTTCAGCAATTTCTGGTGGAAGAATATCGCAAGTCACTGATTATTCAAAATTATCTGAATCAGAAATTGAATCTGTCCTATAATATTTCTGCACGTGAGATTGAAGATTATTACAAGGCTCATCAGGAAGAGTTTCGCCGGACAGAAGATGAAGCTCATATTGTTCATCTTTTTATGGATCAATATGATAAGGCCATTTTTAAAGAAATCAGGAGCGCCGACAATCTGCAGCAGATCATTAAAAAATACTATTTTGATGAAAAATCAAACATTGAACAACCTAATGGCGATTTGGGCTATGTGCCCCTTTCAGAATTACCGGCTGCTTTAGTTAAAGAGATTAAAAGATTAAAGACCGGTAAAATTTCGAGGCCGGTAAAGATTGGCGATGGTTACCATTTTGTGCAATTGATAGATTATCAGAAAAAAGGCTCAATTCGTGATTTAACACTGGTTGAAGATGAAATTATTTTGCGTCTTAAAAAACGCAAAAGAGATGAAATGTATCAACAATTGATTCAGGAAGCGCAAAAGAAAGTCCAGATTCAGACCTATTTAAGTAAAATTCAATAAATATCAAGGAAAACCATGAAGAAAGTTCATTTTATTATTTTAATGTTGATAGTAGGGATTAGCAATATTTTTGCTCAGCAATTAGTGGAAAGTATTGCGGCTATTGTAGATAAGGAGATTATCCTTCGTTCCGAGGTGGAACAGTTTACGCAAAACTACATTTTGCAAAACCGTTTAAAAATTCGTCCGGGTTCCGAAGAATACAACCAATTGCGTAAAAAGATGTTGGAGGGCCTGATCGAGCAAAAATTGTTGCTGGCCAAGGCCGAAGCCGATACGGTTAAAGTTGATGATCAAATGCTGGATCAGCGTGTGGAAGAGCGCATTAAATACATGGTCGAACAGGTGGGCTCACAAGACAAATTAGAGGAGATTTTTGGTAGTTCTATTAGCCAGATACGCAAGGACACACGTAAGCTTATTAAAGAACAGATGCTGGTTGAACAGGTGCGGGCTATGCGCTTTAGAGATGTTAAGGTATCGCGCCGAGAAGTGGAAGAATTTTACAAAATGTACAAAGACAGCCTACCGACCCGACCAGCCACGGTTGATATCAGTCATATTTTGAAGGTAATTAAACCTTCGGAAGAGGCTCAGCTTAAGGCTTATCGTAAAGCGGAAATGGTTCTGCAGAAATTAAAAGATGGGGAAGACTTTGCCAAGCTGGCCAAATTGTACTCCGAAGATCCTGCTTCGGCTAAACGTGGGGGAGATTTGGGGTTTACCCAGCGCGGAGACCTGGTACCCGAGTATGAGGCGATAGCCTTTAATTTAAAAGATGGCGAAATTTCGGACATTGTGCAAACCCAGTTCGGCTTTCACATCATTCAATTAATCGAAAGACGCGGTGAACGCATCCATACGCGCCACATTCTAATTCAGGTTAAACCGACTGAAGAAGATGAAAAACGCATCGTTGAACAATTAAAAGAAATTCGCCAAAAAATTCTGGACGGTGCCGATTTTTCTGAAATGGCGTTAAAACATTCCGATGATGAAAATGTAACCAAAGATAAGGGCCACTTAGGGGTTTTTGAATTAGACAAGTTGCAAATTCCTCAATTCCGGCAGGTGCTGGCTAATATGAAACCTGGTGAAATCAGCGAACCTTTTAAAACGGATTATGGCTACCACATTGTTAAACTTAATGCCAGAGAAGAGGCGCACAAATTAACACTGGAAAATGATTGGGAACAAATTGAGCAAATGGCGCTGAATTTTAAAATGCAGAAAGAATATCAAAAATGGCTGGCACAATTGAGAAAAGAGATTTTTGTTAAAATAAATGAATCATAAGAATGGCTCAGGTTTTAGTCTTTGAACCTTCAGCCGAGCGAAGCGCTTTGCTGATTGACCAATGGAATGATTCGATTTCTCAATTTAAAATTTTTAAAAATCTTAAAGATTTGCAAAAAGCGCTGGAAGAAGATGAAATCCCAACGGTGCTGTTAGATGTCGATTTTCTTGATGGTAGCAAGCGTGAAATTTTAAAGCAAATTAAGAATCGATGTGTTCCGGGTACAATCATCGGATTGACGACGAAGACAGATGTTGCCACCTTACAATTGTTTGTTGAGCATCGCTTTCTCTTAGTACCTTTTGGCAGCTCTTCATTTTCAAACTTTCCTGAAGTTTTAAAGGCTATTGAAGAGCTAAAAGAGAATGCTCTTTCCTCTGAAAAAGCACAATCTGATGTTGCTTTTATTGGACAATCGGCAGGTATTAGAGATATTCTGGAAAAGATTGATTTTATTGCACAAAGTGACGTTCACATATTGATTACCGGTGAAACAGGAAGCGGCAAAACAGTGCTGGCCAAATTAATACATAACAAATCAAAGCGTCGAGATCATCCTTTTTTGCACATCAATTGCGCCGCCATTCCGGAACAGCTATTGGAGGCCGAGCTATTCGGATATAAAAAAGGCGCCTTTACAGGGGCTTTGCGAGATACCCCCGGCAAATTTAAAGCAGCCGGTTTTGGAACCATTCTGCTCGATGAAATCGCAGAGATGCCGGTACATTTACAGGCCAAAATTTTAAGGGTATTGGATGAAGGTTTGTATTTTCCGGTTGGCGCCGTAAAAACAGAATCTGTT
>JAGHBR010000350.1 GCA_021160885.1 Caldisericaceae bacterium | reverse complement strand
GTTGTATACTAAAAACGTTTTTATTGAATAAAAAAATATCGGGTTTAATCTAATGAGATTAAAATGCAGAGAAATCCTGAAAAAAATACTTTAATAGTCGGATGGAATGTTGAAGCAGTCCAGCTTTATGACCGGTTACTGGAAACTCCGGCTTTAGGCTTTAATATAAGGGGCTTTATCAGACCGGCTGGCAATGACAGGAAGCGTCATTACAAAAACGTACCAGTTGTCGGCGACCTCGAAAATTTTGACAAATGTATTAAAAATTACAAAATTTCTGATGCTCTGATCGTTCTTTCTCCTTCCGAAAAACACTTTTTACCTCAAATTATTGATCTTTGTACTAAAAACAACGTTGAATATTCAATTGTTTCTGATGCTTATGAAGAAGATTATGATCATATCGTCCGTCACATAATCCGTGATGTAATCCGACCAAGAGAATTTGGATTTCGGAGAATATTTGATATTCTAATTTCGTTATGTTTATTAATCCTGCTTTTTCCGTTGTTTATTGTTGTGGCCATTGCCATAAAGTTAGATTCTCCCGGCCCTCTTTTTTATTCTCAACAACGGCTTGGTAAGGATGGGAAAGTATTTAAAGTTTATAAATTCAGGTCTATGGTACAGGATGCTGAAAAATTGACCGGGCCTGTGTGGGCTGGTAAAGAGGATCCACGCATTACTAAAGTGGGTAAAATTTTAAGGAAGACACGTATTGATGAGCTGCCGCAACTTATGAATGTTTTAATGGGTGACATGAGTTTTATTGGCCCAAGGCCGGAAAGGCCGTTTTTTGCACAGCAATTTAAAAAACAAATTCCTTTTTATATGACAAGATTAAAAACCAAACCAGGCATTACGGGCCTGGCACAGGTAACCGTTGGTTACGATGAAACCATTGAAGACGTGAAAGAAAAAATAAAAAAAGACATTGAATATATCGAAAATAAAAATTCGCTCCTTCTCAATCTGAAAATTTTACTTAAAACCGTATCGGTTGTTTTAAAAGGTGAAGGCCAGTAATTTTTAAATTTATTAATTTTTTTTTAATTTTTGACGAAATAAATTAATTGATGTAAAGCACATATGAAGAATGTAAACGTGCTATTTTTCAATCCATTTAAAAGTTTAATTAAAAATTTGTAGATTACAGCTCGACACTGTAATTGACGTGGCGGAGCTTTAAACAAAGGTGATAATAATGGAAAAATTACAAATTGATTCAAAATTTGCTGATCAAAATGGCGAAATTATGGTGGTTGAATTAGGAGGCCATGTTGATCAATCAAATAGCCATCAATTGGAACGCCTGTTTGATAATATAATTGAAAGCGGCTGCTACCGGGTAATTGTCGATTTTAGTAAGGTTTATTACATGAGCAGTGCCGGTTGGGGAGTATTTGTCGGTGAAATTAAACGGTTTCGTGATCGTGGCGGAGATATTAAATTAGCCAATATGAATCCTGATATTTATGAAGTGTATCAGATGCTGGAATTTTATCATATTTTAGATGACTATCCCAGCGTTGAAGCGGCCGCTGCTTCATTTAAAAAGGATCAGGATGAAATTGATATGGTCATTGAAGAAATTGAAGAAGAAGAGACTAAAACACCGGAATCCGAAGCCATAGAAGAAGTTGAAGAAACCGTGGAAGAAATTGATTTAGAAGAGGTTGTTGCCGATATGTCGCCAACAAAAAATGAAAATGAAAGTAAATCGACGGCGCCGCCTCCCCCCGCATCGGCTCTGGCCTTTACCGAATTTGGGAAGGAGCCGGTTCATGAATTTGTACCTACTTCTTTACAGTCTGATGTCAAGCTGGCAGAATTGCCATTGCCGGAAAAAGTGAAACGCGTTATTGCTCAAAATCCATTAATTGGTATTTGGGGAATCCGAAAAATTTTAAGACATGAACACTTTGGAAATACAAGAGTTGGTATTTTTAAACTTTACAAATTACTACGTGAATTAGACCTTGATACCAAAGCAAAACGATATCGTTTTTACAGATCATGTTAAACCATAGGTGAAGATATGCGAACACTATTTTTAACAATAATTATTTTGGCTATGACACTTTCTGCTTATGCTCAGGAAAACACCTTGAATTTTTATACCGATCCGGATTGGGGTGAGTACCCTTTTAAGCCTGGAGATGGTTTAATGATCTCTACCTTGCCGGATACCAATTCAATTTTAAATGGTATTTATCCGATTGATGATCGCGGCTTTGCCGAATTGCCCATAATTGGTAAAGTTCCTGTTTCAAAATTAACGGTTCCACAATTAGTTACCTTTTTAAAAAAACATTATGAAAACTATTTAAGATTTCCAAATGTATATGTAAAACCCCTGGTGCGCATTAGTTTGTTGGGCGGCTTTACTCGTCCAGGTCTTTATTATGTGGATATTAACAGTTCCTTGTGGGATGTGGTTTATCTGGCTGGTGGCACACTAACTGAAGATGGCGTGTATCAAATGCACTGGCAGCGCGGTGAGGATGACCGTTCTGGTGATTTGACAAAATTTTTTGAAAAGGGTGTTTCTTTAAAAAATATGGGCTTTCAATCAGGTGATATTTTGTGGACACCTTCGCCAGCACGCCGAACTTTCTGGGATACGGTACGTGATGTGATGCCAATTTTGTCCTTTGCTACAACTATTTGGGCTATTTACAATACATACCAACGAGATATTTTAATTTTACGTAGTAGATAAGAAAGATGACAAAGGAATAAAAAATGATGAACAGTCAAAGGAAATCTCCGGATTTAAATTTAACAGATTCTAAAGTAGATTGGCACCATTATATTCGTCTCTTTAAGCGAAAAAAATGGTTAATGCTTATCCTCTTCATAATTGGTTTTTTATTTACAGCAGCTTTTCTTTACAAAATAAGCCCACGCCCGGTTTACCTGACACAGGCTTTGTTACAATTTCAGGATACACGTAAACTAAACGAAATAGATGCCCGTGGACGTCCCGATTTTGAAAGTAAACTCGGTATTTTAATGAGTCGCAAATTTTTAGGTAAAGTGGTTGATGATTTAAGTCTTGTGGTACGCTTTAGCGGCGTTGACCGTTACGAAGCCGTAGATAGTGTTTTTTTGAAACCTAATTACCTGAAAGGCAAATTTGTATTAAAAAAGCAGGGCAACAAATTACAATTATTTTACACAAATCAAGATCACACTATTGAAGATAAAAAGGTATTGGAAATTGATTATCCGGAGGATCGGATCGTTTTTTATGGTGGCGTTGGCTTGAAATTAAAAGATAGCTATTGGAATTCTCATAAAGAATTGATTTACACGGTTAATTCTCGGCCTCGAGCTATTGAAAAGCTACTTAGTTCACTGGGGTATCAGTTTAAAAACAGAGCAAAGACTCTGTTATTGTTAACGCTAAAAGGCGAAGACAGATATTTGATTACCAAAACTTTAAATGAAATTGTTGACCAATTTGTACAAGAAAATCTTAATCTAAAAAAATATCAGACGCGTGAAGTTTTAAGCGTTTTGGAAGAGCAACTGCAAACCGCAAAAAAAGAATTAGACGAAGCGGCTCAAGAATTAAAGGTATTTAGAGAACGAAATCCTTGGGTTGGTTTAACACCGGGCGCAACAGGAGCAATTAGCAGTGTTTCCACCTTGGAAGCGCAAAAAACACAATTATCCAATTTAAAACATGAACTAGAAAGTCTGATAGCACGGCTTAAAGAAAAATCGGGGGGTGAACGTTATTCTGTTTTAAATGAAATTATTTCTTTTCTGGGATCTCAGGGGGGGGCCACAGCTCCGGCCCTTTCTTCTGAATTTACTACTCTCAATGATGAACGAAACAGACTACTCGGTCAATACGCTCCGTCTCATCCATATATAAAAGAGAACACTAAAAAATTAAATGAACTAGAAAACAAGGTATTACTAACTGCTCAAAATGTACTGAAAAATTTTGATAGTCAAATAAATGATTTGAATAAAAAAATTGCTGAAAGCACAAGCAAAATTCGCCGATTACCGGCTAAAGAACTACGACTAGCGGAATTAGAACGCCGACGCGCTATTGCTGATGAAGTTTATTCTTCGCTGTTGATTCGCTACAATCAAGCTAAAATTGCTGATGCAGTGGAAGTTGGCGATGTGGTCGTTTTAGACAGGGCGGTGGTACCTTTAAAAATAAGCGAATTTAAAACCTATTTAAAAATTGCTTTATTTGGTTTAATTGTTGGACTTGGTTTAAGCATTGTGGTTGTTCTTGTTCTGGATTTTTTTGATAAAACCGTACGTAGCTCCGAAGAATTGGAAAAAGCCATTCCTATCAAGGTAATTGGTAAAATTCCAGTTATTAAAACCGAAAAAGAAATTGTAGATGTTAAATTTGATGATGCGGTGCGCATTGATCCTAAATTGGTGACTGCCGATTATTCCCCGACCCCTGTTGGTGAGGCTTATCGAAGCCTGAGGACCCAGCTACTATTTAACTCTGAAAGAAAATTAAAATCTGTTTTTATTACTTCTTTGAATTCCGATGAGGGGAAATCGTTAAATGCTGGTAATTTAGCGATTACATTTGCTCAGCAAAAATTACCTACAATTTTAATCGATGCTGATTTAAGGCGAGGCGTACTGCACAATTCCTTTGCCTGTAAAAAGAAACCAGGATTTTCTGATTTTCTTTACAGTAATGCAGATATTACTGATGAAAATGTGCGCAAGATTATCCAGACTACCCATATTCCTAATCTGTATTTGATTAGTAGTGGTGTACCAATTCCCAATCCTTCAGAATTATTGGGCAGTAGTAGAGCCCAGGAATTACTTTCCTTTTTGTCTCACCGTTTTGGCTTTGTCATAATCGATACCCCACCTCTGGCCGTGGCCTCAGATGCGGTTATTGTGTCTCGGTATGTTGATGGGGGATTGTTAGTGGTACGAGCCGGTAAGTCAAATATTGTTCAATTAAGAACTAAAATTAATGAATACTACGATCTGAGTAATAAAATTGTTGGAATTGTGTTGAACTTTGCCAAAGAGGATTTTGATCATAAAAAGTATCGATACACTTACTACAATTATTAAACAACCATATTAACGTTTTAGAATAGTGGGTATTTATGGGGATTTGATGTTTATCGAATCCCCATTTTAATAATAAATTGAGCGAGGCCATGCAAATCAAAGAACTAAAGCCAAATAACTTTACACAATGGGACAGTTTTGTAGATGAGCGCCCTCAGGGGAAAATTTATCACAAAACTGTATGGAAAGAAATTTTCGAAAAGGCCTTTGGCCGAAAAACTTTATACTACTTTGTTGAAAATACAAACGGGCAAATTGAAGGTATCCTGCCTTTAGTGCATTTTCACACATTTATTGCAGGTAAGCAGCTTATTTCTTTACCGTATGTAAATTATGGTGGCCCATTATGGTCTAATGATTCCGCTAAACAATTGATCTTCTCAAAAATGCAACAATTACTAATGGAAACTAATTCGGATGTATTAGAAATTCGTTATGACAAAAACGATGCCTTTGATTTACCGGTTAAAACCAATAAAGTGACTTTTTCCCTGGATCTACCGGAGCATCCTGATGAACTTTTGAAAAGTTTTAAGGCAAAAGTCCGCAGCCAAATTAAACGACCTACCAAAGAGGGAATGTATGCCAAAGTGGGCCACTTAGATTTGCTGGATGATTTTTACTATGTGTTTTGTAGAAATATGCGAGATCTTGGTACACCGGTTTATTCTAAAAAAATATTTAAAACCATTTTAACCCTTTTGCCAGAACAGACACATGTTGTGGTGATCTATTCAAAAACCAATCTTCCGGTGGCTTCGGCTTTTTTATTAGGCTACAAAAAACAGATGGAAATTCCATGGGCTTCCTCGCTGCGCAAGTACAATCGCTTTAGTCCAAATATGCTGCTTTATTGGCAGGTAATGCAATTGGCCATTGAAAAGGGCTATCGTGTATTTGATTTTGGGCGTGGCACCAAAGATGGTGGCACCTATCGTTTTAAAAAACAATGGGGCGGAAGAGAGGTACAGCTTTACTGGTATTATCTTTTAGGTGCAAATGGTGAATTACCTGAAGTTGCAAAAGAAAATCCAAAGTTTCAACTGGCCATTAAAATCTGGCAAAAATTACCGCTTTGGTTTACAAACATTGCCGGCCCGCCGATTGTCAAAAAAATTTCTTAATAATTTCAGTATTATAAATACGTCCATTTGATTATGATTATATTCATGATTAAATCTTTCCTCATATTTCAATAAAATTACAGTCAAAATTTTTAAATGTGGATCTAATTAAATGAACAATTTGGCCAAGGCCTGGGCTTTTAATTTTTTATTCTATTTTATTGATACTAATAAAGGTTCAAATATTTTGGT
>JAGHBR010000476.1 GCA_021160885.1 Caldisericaceae bacterium | reverse complement strand
GGATTAAGCGGACTTTTCCTCAGCTTCATTGAATCGATTTTGACCTCCAGGTAGCCCTTACGCCAGCAATTGCAACAATTCCTGTTGTTTTTCTTTTAATAAACGATTGTCCGATTTCAGGGGATTGTTTAAGCCAATTGTCTGCAGCATCTTTTTTTCTTGCCAGGGCAAATTCCCCTTCAGGTGTACTTTTTGGATTTTTGCCGCTGAACCGCTGGAAGCCAGAATCAAAGCAAAAAAAACAATTATCACAGAACCAAAGAATTTTTGATTATTCATGATCCAAAGTTAGTTAAATGTGGGATTTAATACCAAAAATTTAAAGGGAGTCCTGATAATGTTCTAAGGAAAGGCAGACTTAAAAACAAACAATGGAAAATCCGAAACACGAAATTCGAAATTCAAAACCAACATTTCACACATGATGCATTCGCGGGAGAAAGAGGAAAAAGAATTAAACCAGCTTGTTTTAAAGCCCTTGCGTGATTTTTGACATGAACTCAATTTCAACTTTGTACAAAACTTAGACAAAGAAATGAAGCAATTAAAACTGGCCAATTCATATTTCTTTCTGATTTCGAAATTAAAAAATTCGAATTTCACCCAGCAGGTATTTTATTTTTTCACTCACAAGCGACGTAGCTTAGTTTTAGCGTGGCTTTTAAAAAGCGTTTAAAAATAAATTTGGTTTTCTACTTTTAGCCCTGTATATTGAGCTCAGTTAATTCAGTCAGACCAACCGGCGTTTGCCCCACAGATAGAGTTTCTCTTTCTTCAAAGTTAACCCCTTGTTGGCAGATTCGGATTTTCTAAGTTAATTTTTTTATTTATTTTTTTAAGGAGTTTCATAGTGAATATCTATGTAGGGAACATTCCCAGAAACAGCGAAGAACAACCAATTCGTGAGTTGTTCGAAGAGTATGGCAACGTATCAGAAGTTAAATTACTTCGTGATCGGTACACCGGTGAATTACGTGGCTTTGGTTTTGTCACCATGGAAAATGATGACGAAGCACAGAACGCCATCGACAACATCAACAATACTGAATTAGGCGGACGTAATTTAGTGGTAAACAAGGCTCGTCCTCGTACCGAACGTTCGGACAACCGCAGTTTCGGGAACAAAAGCCAACGTTCCTGGTAAAAACTGAAAAATTCAAAAAGTCCCGCAAGCGGGACTTTTTTTGTTTACAGACCTTTTTAACTACCCATCCAAAATTTTAAATATCAATCCTTGTAAAGTTTATCCGCCTTTTCCCACGAAGTTACGATGCCCCTAATCATGGCAGAACTAAATCCCTGATGTTCCATGGTGTTCAATCCTGAGATGGTGATGCCCCTTGGCGTGGTAACGCGATCTATCTCAGCTTCCGGATGGCTTTTGTTTTCCAGCAATAGTTTGGCAGCCGCTAAGGAAGTTTGCGCGGCAATAAAGACCGCCTTGTCCGCCGGAAAGCCAATCTCAATACCGCCCTGTGAGGCCGCGCGAATGGCGCGTAAAAAGAAGGCCACGCCACAGGCGCCCAAAGCGGTGGCCGCTGCCATCTGTTCTTCTTCAATAACCAGCGTTTTACCCACTGTTGAAAAAATCTCTTCGGCCATTCGTAGCGCCAAACCGTTGTTGCCTTCAGAAGCCAGACAGGTCATGGATTCCAACACGGCAACACCGGTATTGGGCATGGCCCGCACTAGCGTGGTGTTTTCTGGCAGGCGGGATTTCATCTGGGCAATACTTACTCCGGTCACACAGGAAATGATGACATGGCGCTGGGGTTCAATTTTGTGGCGAATCTCGTCCAATAGTCGGTCCATCTGTTGCGGTTCAACTGTAATGATTAAAAGATCGGCCCAGTCCACCGCTTCCAGGTTGTCCCTTTCCAGCTTAAAACCCATTTCAGCAAATTCCGCAATACGATCCAGATGGCGACGCGTTAGCATAATGTTTTTAGGCTTGTAACTGCCGGATTCCTTCAATCCACGGGCAATGGCGCTGCCCAGATTACCGGTTCCGATGATGGCTAATTTTTTATTTTTTGACATGATAATCCCTTTGGTTTATTAGTTGAATGGTTGAATAGTTGAATGGAAGAAGTAAGCTTACAGTAAACGTCAGCTCATCAATTTGTCTTTTAGTTGTATTTAGCCAATTTATAAAATTATCAGTCATTCCAAATCCATTTTTTGAGTTTTGGCTAATCATAGCCTTTAAAATTTCCATTTCCAATTTTAAAAACAGGAAACCAATAGGTTAACCTCATTCATCCTTCCAGATAAGCATTAATGGCTTCTGCTGCCTGCCGGCCATGAAAAATCGCCCGCACAATTAAAGATGCACCTGTGTTGGCATCCCCGGCCACAAACACCCCTTTAGCCGATGTCTGGTAATCCCCTGTCGTCTTCACATTGCCCCTCTCATCCAATTCCAGCTTCAAATCATTAATCAACGGTCCGTGCTGCACATGCAAAAACCCCATGGCAAGCAACACCAGATCGACTTCCAATTCAAATGCACTACCCGGGATTTCTTTCATTTGCGGTGGATTACCACTCCACTCCAGGCGGCAAAAATGACCTTTGACTACTTTGCCATCCTTACCTTCAAAGCGTTTAGTCAACACGCTCCACTCCCGCTGGCAGCCTTCACGGTGTGAAGAAGAGGTGCGCAAAATATTGGGCCACATGGGCCAGTTCGGATTCCAGCTTTTCTTCCATTCCGGCGGTTTAGGGAGAATTTCGAACTGGTACACCTTTTTTGCCCCCTGCCGGATGGCAGTACCAACACAATCGGAACCGGTGTCCCCACCGCCGATGACCAGCACATTTTTTCCTTCGGCCCAGATGCAGTCTTCTTTACGTCGTAAGCCGTCCACAAACTGATTGGATTGTGTTAAGTATTCCATGGCAAAATGAATGCCCTGCAACTGGCGACCTTCCACCGGCAGGTCGCGCGGCTGCCCTGCGCCAGTGGCAATCAGAATAGCATCAAACGATTTACGTAAATAGCGAACGGAAATATCAAGGCCGATTTCTGTATTGGGCTCAAACTGTACGCCTTCGGCTGCCATCTGCTGCAATCGGCGCTCCAGAATGTGTTTTTCCATCTTGAAATCGGGAATGCCATAGCGCAGCAAGCCGCCAATTTTGGGCGCTTTTTCATAAACGGTAACTTCGTGTCCAAAGCGCCTTAGTTGCTGGGCTGCGGCCAGACCAGCCGGACCGGAACCGATGATGGCAATTTTCCTGCCGCTTAAATACAGCGGCGGCTTTGGCTGTACCCATCCTTCGGCAAAAGCCCGTTCGATGATGGCCAATTCAATTTGCTTGATGGTCACCGGCGCGTCATTAATGGAGAGCGTACAGGCTGTTTCACAGGGCGCCGGGCATAGCCGTCCGGTGAATTCAGGAAAATTATTAGTCATTTGCAGGCGCTGATAAGCCTCCTGCCACTGGTCACGGTAAATTAAATCATTCCATTCGGGAATCAGGTTCTGCAACGGACAACCGTACGAAGAGTGGCAAAACGGGATGCCACAATCCATGCAACGCGCGCCCTGTTCCTGAATGATTTCCTTTTCCGGCAGAATGATGAATTCTTTGTAATTTTTAATACGTTCTTCCACTGGTAATTCGCGGTACATTTGGCGTTTATATTCTAAAAAACCGGTTGCTTTTCCCATTAGTTAAAGACCTCCTCCGTTACTTTCACCGCGCCGTCTTCGCTGTACTGACTCTCTGCCAGCCGTTCCAGCGCTTTACGGTAATCGATGGGCATTACTTTTACAAAAAAGGGCAAAAATTCTTCCCAGTCCTTCAATATTTTGGCAGCCAAGGGGCTTTGCGTGTAGTGGTAATGCCGCTCAACGTATTTTTTCAAGAAGGCTTCATCTTCGGGATCATTGACCGGTTCAATGTCAACCATTTCCAGATTACAACGCGTGTCGAACAGCTGATTTTCATCCAGCACATAAGCAATACCGCCGCTCATGCCGGCTGCAAAATTGACGCCTGTTTTACCCAGCACAATCACCCTGCCGCCGGTCATGTACTCACAGCCATGATCGCCCACACCTTCGACCACGGCCAGCGCGCCACTGTTGCGCACACAAAAACGCTCTCCGGCCATGCCGTTGATGTAAACTTCTCCGGCCGTTGCCCCAAACAGGTTAACATTTCCTGCAATGACATTATTCTGGGGCAGAAAATTACTGCGCCGTGGCGGTCGGATGATGATTTTTCCACCGCTTAAACCTTTGCCCACGTAATCGTTGGCATCGCCTTCCAGAATAAAGGTCACGCCCGAGGCCAGAAATGCGCCAAAACTCTGTCCTGCCGAACCTTTGAAATTAATGGTAATGGTATCTTCGGGCAGTCCTTTAGAACCGTGCTTCAAAGCGATTTCTGAACTTAAAATAGTACCGACGGTTCGGTTGTAATTAAAAATCGGACTGCTTAATTTTACCTTTTTCCCGCTGTCAATACTTTCCTTTACTTTGTCCCACAGTTTAAGGTCCAGGGCGCTTTCCAGATCATGTTCCTGTTCTCGGATGCAGCGGTTTGGAGCGTCGACATTCAGCGCGGAAGCGGCAAATAACGGACTAAAATCCAACCCTTTGCTTTTGTAATGGTGCAGCGCTTCGTCCACCTCAAGCAAATCGCTGCGCCCAACCATTTCATCAATGGAACGAAAGCCCATTTCAGCTAGATATTCGCGCACTTCCTGGGCCAAAAAGCGCATGAAGTTGATGACGTGCTCGGGTTTGCCTGTAAAACGTTTGCGCAAACGCTCGTCCTGTGTGGCCACGCCGACCGGACAGGTATTAAGGTGGCATTTACGCATCATAATGCAGCCCACGCTCATCAGGGCAACGGTGGCAAAACCAAATTCTTCGGCACCCAACAGGGCGGCAATGATGATGTCACGACCGGTACGCAGCTGCCCATCCACCTGCACACGAATCCGGTCGCGCAGCGCATTGCGTTTTAACACCTGCTGTGTTTCTGCCAGACCTACTTCCCAGGCCGAACCGGCGTGTTTGATGGAAGACCAGGGCGAAGCTCCGGTGCCGCCATCGTGCCCACTGATCAGAACCATGTCGGCCCTGGCTTTAGCCACACCAGCCGCTACAGTGCCCACGCCCATTTCCGAAACCAGCTTAACCGAAATGCGCGCCCTACGATTGGCATGTTTTAAATCCGAAATCAACTGCGCCAGGTCTTCAATGGAGTAAATATCATGATGGGGCGGCGGTGAAATAAGCATTACACCGGGCGTTGAATGCCGTACACGGGCAATGATCTCATTGACTTTAAACCCTGGTAATTGTCCGCCTTCACCGGGCTTGGCCCCCTGAGCAATTTTAATCTGCAACTCTTCGGCATTGACCAGGTAATTTATATTGACCCCAAAGCGCGCAGAGGCCACCTGTTTTACCTTGCTGTTTAAAGAATCGCCATTGAGCAATGGTTTAAAACGCACTTCATCTTCGCCCCCTTCGCCGGAATTGCTTCTGGCGCCCAGGCGATTCATGGCCAGGGCCAGAGTTTCATGTGCTTCTTTACTAATCGAACCAAAAGACATAGCCGATGTCACAAAACGCTTGACGATAGTTTCCACCGGTTCCACTTCTTCAATGGGAATGGGCTGTCTTTTTTTAATTTTGAACAAACCACGCAAAGTGCACAGCTTACGGCTGTTGGCATCGACTAGGGCGGTGTATTGTTTAAACAGATTGTAATCGCCCTGACGCACGGCTCTCTGCAGATTGACGACCACTTCGGGCGTAATCAGATGTTCGTTTTCTTTGCGCCGGTAATGGTACCAACCGCCGGAAGGCAATTGATGGTCTTGATTGGCTACCTGTTTCCGAAAAGCCAGACGGTGACGTTCCAGCGTTTCTTTCTCAATCACATCCAGACCAATACCGCCAACAGGCGAATAGGTATTGGGGAAATAGCGCTGCACAAAGTCAGCCGCCAGACCAATGGCTTCAAAGGTTTGGGCATGGCGGTAGCTGCGCAAAGTGGAAATGCCCATTTTGGACATCACTTTGAGTAAGCCCTTATTGATGGCCGTGATGTAGTTCATGCTGGCCAAATCCAGGTTCATGTTTTCCGACAAAAAGCCTTTTTTCTTGAGGTCGTGAATGGTCTCAAAAACCAGATAAGGATTGATTCCACTGGCCCCAAATGAAAGCAAGGTGGCAAAATGG
The DNA here is from genome assembly GCA_021160885.1 of Caldisericaceae bacterium. GTDB lineage: Bacteria > Calditrichota > Calditrichia > Calditrichales > Calditrichaceae > Caldithrix. Next base: position 471 of record JAGHBR010000476.1, on the reverse strand, counting down.
TGCACTTCGCGTGCTTCACCGGTTTCCAAAATCAAGGCTGTCAAATGACGTTTGGCTTTTTTGACCAGGTAGTGGTGCACGGCTGAAGTGGCCAGTAAGGCCGGAATGGGCGCCTGCTGTTCGCTGATGTTGCGATCACTTAAAATGATTAACGAATAACCAGCGTCCACTTTTTTTTCAACGGCCAGGCACAGCTGCTCCAGTCCCCTTTCCAGCGCCCCGCTTTTGGCTTCAAAAATCATGGGCACAGTACCGACCTTTAAGCCTTTAATATTCGAAGCTCGTAAACGTTCAACATCTTCATTGGTCAACACCGGATGCGAAAGTTTTAGCTGGCGGCAATGTTCCGGCGTTTCGTCCAGCAGATTGTGTTGCCGGCCGACCCAACTGGAAAGCGACATTACCAGATTTTCACGGTACGGATCGATGGGCGGATTGGTTACCTGGGCAAAACGTTGTTTAAAATAATTG
>JAGHBR010000354.1 GCA_021160885.1 Caldisericaceae bacterium | reverse complement strand
GCTCAATAAGAATAAAGTTCAAAAGACTGATTAAAAGCAATTGATTTTTGAGGGAAACAATTTTACTGGATTTGGATTATATCTTAAAAAATAGAAACAGAAGGATTACTAAAAGAGCAAGTTTATGGCTTTAAAAATTCTCTTCATCGGAGGAACGGGCATTATTAGTTCAGCCTGCGCTCAATTAACGGTGGAAAAGGGACACGAGTTGTACCTATTAACCAGAGGCAAAAGTGAACGATCCGTGCCAGAAGGAGCTAAGCTCATCAAAGCAGATGTAAATGACTCGCAAGAAATAAAACAACTTTTTGCCAGGCACACCTGGGATGTGGTTGTTGATTTTATTGCCTACACACCGCAACAGGTAAAACGGGATGTGCAACTTTTTAATGGCAAAACTGCCCAGTACATTTTCATTAGTTCGGCTTCTGCCTATCAAAAACCACCTGAACATTGGCCAATTACAGAAGACACGCCGTTAAAAAATCCTTTCTGGCAATATTCGCAGAATAAAATTCAGTGTGAAGATATTTTAATGCGTGCTTACCGTGAGCAGGATTTTCCGGTGACCATTGTCCGGCCTTCGCACACTTATGATGCCCGAACCATTCCCTTAAAAGGAGGCTACACCAATATTCTGCGTCTAAAGCAAGGCAGGCCAATCATTTTGCATGGGGATGGTACTTCGCTCTGGACGTTAACCCATCATCTGGATTTTGCGCGCGGCTTTGTTGGCTTACTCGGTTTACCACAGGCTATTGGGCAAGTTTTTCATATTACGTCTGATGAAATCATGAGCTGGAATCAAATTACCGAAATTCTGGTTAAAGCTTTTGCCGTGCCGTTAAATGTGGTGCACATTCCATCGGAAATATTAGCCCGATATGATGAAGAATGGGGTGGCAGCCTGATGGGAGATAAGCGCTTTTGCCTGTTTTTTGACAATTCTAAAATCAAAAAATTTGTACCAGATTTTAAAGCTAAAATTTCTTTTATTAACGGGGCTGATGAAATGGCTCGCTGGTACAGGGAAAATCCAGCTAAACAGAAAGTTGATGCTTATTGGGATAGCTTGTTCGATAAAATTTTAGCTGACTGGCAAGACAAATAAGGAGTAATGACTTGCGAGAGATGATTGACTTATCGCATGAAATTGAGACGGGAATGCCTCTTTTCCCGGGTACTACTGAGATAAAGATTAAGGATTTACACATGGTTGCACGCGATGGCTTTGCCGAAAAACAGTTGGGTTTTACCACACACGTCGGCACACACCTGGACGCTCCGGCTCACATGCTGGTTGCAGGCCAAACATTGGATTCTTTACCTTTGGAAACCTTTTGGGGCAAAGGCCGTGTCCTTGATGTTAGAACATTTAAAGGAGATGAGATCCCGGCTGAAGTCATCCAAAAAGAATTGACAAAGGCAACGCCTGATTTTTTACTTTTTTACACCGGTTTTGCAGAACTGTGGGGGCGACCAGAGTATTTTGGCGATTACCCCGTTTTAAGTTTGAAAGCGGCTGAAATTATTGCCCAAAGTCCATTGAAGGGGATTGGTCTGGATGCGCCATCGGTGGATTCTATGAAGGCCGAGCAATACGTAATCCATCACACGCTTTTTAAAGCAGGTAAAATCATTGTGGAAAATTTAAACCGGCTTGAACAGCTTATTGGAAAAGATTTTTATTTAAGTGTGTTTCCACTGAAAGTAAGACAAGCTGATGGTATGCCGGTCAGAGCTGTTGCGATTTTAAAGTTGTAAAGAGTAGTCAAGTCTCAGGAATTGCCTGGATAAAAAAAGAACATGCTTTGCACCTGTCGACTCCAGAAAGTCAATCTGCAAAAAATAAGGAGCCTGGAATGAACAAAAAACGTTGTGCCTGGGTACCGGAAAATGATGAACTGTACATTGCCTACCACGACCAGGAATGGGGCGTACCGGTGTACGATGATCAAAAGTTGTTTGAATTTCTGATTTTAGAAGGTTTTCAGGCCGGCTTAAGCTGGCGTACTATTTTGTACAAACGCGAGAATTTTCGTAAAGCATTTGATCATTTTGATCCGCAGAAAATTGCCAGATACGATGAACAAAAGATTGCACAGTTAATGCAGAATGCCGGCATCATCCGCAACAAGCTAAAAATTAATGCTTGCGTCAATAATGCCCGTTGTTTTTTAGAGGTTCAGGAAAAATTTGGAAGTTTTTCTGATTTCATCTGGCGCTTTACTGATGGCCGTCCGATTGTTAATCATTGGAAAAGTTTGGAGCAAATTCCGGCGCGAACCGACCTTTCGGACTTAATCAGCAAAGAGCTGAAAAAACTGGGCTTTAAATTTGTCGGTTCAGCCATTGTTTATGCGCACATGCAGGCCACCGGTATGGTGAACGATCACCTGGTGGATTGTTTCCGATATGAGGAAATATTAAAAGAAATAAATTTTTGAATTTAATTTTTTCTTTACCTACATTCTGCTCAGATTCGGATTTCTCCTACAATTGGTGGGATTTGCATGAAAGTCATCATTACTGGCGCATCGGGTTTTATTGGCCGTTATTTGATTCGTTTTTTTACTGATTTAAAATTTAAGGTAGTTGCCTTAAGTCGCCAACCCCAAAAATTACAAACCTCGGTGCCTTCCTCAGTAAGTTGCCTGCCATGGAAAAATCTTGATCCTTTACCCTGGATAAATCAGTTAAATGAACCTTCTGTGATTATAAATCTAATTGGTGAGAATATTGCCGGGCAATTGTGGACAAAAGCCTACAAAGAAAAATTAAGAAAAAGTCGCATTGATTCAGTCAAGACCATTAAAATGGCTCTGGAAAAGGCTCCTGGCAAGCAGACATACGTTCTCGTGCAGGCTTTGGCCGTGGGCTATTATGGGAATACAATGCAGGTTGTTGATGAAACCGCGGCATCTGGCAACGATTTTTTGGCCAATCTGGTAGTCGAGTGGGAAAAGGCCAGTGAAGAAGTGGAAGCTCTTGGAACAAGGCGCATTGTTTGCCGTTTAGGAGTGGTGCTTGGACAGGGTGGCGCTCTACAAAAAATGATTTTGCCATTTCGCTTTTTTCTGGGAGGTCCGTTTGGCAGTGGCCGGCAGGGATTCCCCTGGATTCATATTGACGATGTAGCCCAGGCCATGCTGTTTTTAATTGAACGGCCGGACCTTAGCGGCGCGTTCAACTTTGTGGCCCCGCAGTTAGTTAATCAAAAAGAATTTTGTAGGACCTTAGGTCAAGTTTTAAGGCGCCCTTGCTGGCTGCCAGTACCGGCGCCTGTTTTAAAATTGTTTTTGGGTGAAAT
>JAGHBR010000542.1 GCA_021160885.1 Caldisericaceae bacterium | reverse complement strand
CCTTATCCCTGGGGAATTAACTTGGACGCCGACAAACGAAAAAGCGCCCAAAAATGGACGCCACTCAAGTTGTGGTTGCGAAAAAAAAATTGCAGGAAAAAGAAGAATTCCTGCAATCAGAAATAAATTTTTTAAAATAATAGTCTGGTCAAAAGATTTTGTCAGTACTTTGAGTAAAATCGACTGAACTCCAAAAAAGATTCCAGTCAGAATTGCCAATATTAACCATAATTCCATTTATAATTTTACTTGTTTGAATCATCTTTCTTTTTTCCCTTGGTAATTTTACCAAAGGAAACACCTTTGACTCTTGTGTAGAGTTCTTCCCTGTAAATTTCTACATCTTTGGGCGCATCAATTCCAATCTTGACCTGGGTACCACTAATATCAACCACAACAATGCGAATATTATCGCCAATGGTAATGGCTTCGCCCAACCTCCTTGTTAATACCAGCATATATCCTCCTCCCGTTTTATTCAACTTCTCCAATTTGGCGTCCGTTTTTCTAAAAACGAATTGATACCTTCTAAGAATTCTGGTGAAGATCTGAACTTAGCATTTACTTTAGATAACTTTTTAATTTCGCTGAAAATTTCCTGATACGTAAAATCAAGAAATAATTGTTTAGTTGTTGCCATAGCCTGTGGCCCGTTGGCCATCAAATCTTTTATGGTCTCCTTTAATTTAATTTCAAGTTCTGGCTCTTGAACCAGCTCATTGATCAGGCCATAGTTAAAAGCCTGTTGAGCGTTTAAAATTTTTCCTGTTAACAATAATTCCCGCGCTTTTCGCTCTCCAATTTGTCTTATTAAAAAAGCAGAAACAAGAGCAGCTACAAAGCCGATTTTAACTTCGGGATAACCAAATATAGCATTTGGGGTGGCAAGAATCAAATCACAAACAGAGGCCAGGCCACAGCCGCCGGCCAGGGCAGGCCCCTGGACGATGGCAATAATGGGTTTAGGGAAAGCATAAATTTTTAAAAACAAGTTTCCCAAATTTAGAGAATCCTCAAGATTTTTCTGATAATCAAAATTTCGTAGTTCTTTTAAATAAGCCAAATCAGCCCCGCTGCAAAAAGCTTTTCCCTCTCCTTTTAAAACAACCACTCGAATCCTGTCTTCAGTTTTTAACGACTTAAACGCAGCGCTCAATTCGTCTACCATTTGTTTGTTTAATGCATTGCGTTTTTCTGGTCGATTGAGAACAATTTCAGCAAAATTATCCTGTTTTTTAACTATTATTGTCTGGAAAGCGCTCATGTCTGGATCACTCCAGGATTAAAGGTTTCAAATTCGGTAATGTGACTCACTGCCTGCAAAGAAACAATCAAACGGTTTCTGGTTTCTTCCGGTAAGATTAATTCGTCTACCCACAGTCTTGCAGCTGCATATCGTGGATCTGTTTGTTCTTCGTAAGTTTGTTTAATATTCTGGAAAAGCTGCTCTTTCTCTTCATCGGTCAATTTTTTCCCGGAACGCTCTAACTGCCTGATTTTTAAGTCCAACAACGTGTTTGCAGCTTGTGCCCCACCCATTACGGCATATTTTGATGTTGGCCAGGAATAGATAAAATTGGGATCATACGCCTTGCCACACATGGCGTAATTACCAGCACCGTAAGATCCGCCAATAATCAGGCTGATTTTGGGTACTACTGAATTAGACACCGCATTAACCATTTTTGCGCCAGCCTTGATAATGCCACTTTGTTCCGCTTCGCGCCCCACCATAAATCCATTAACATCATGAATAAAAAGTAGCGTGATGGTATTCTGATTACAATCCATAATAAAGCGCGCTGCTTTTTCTGCACTTTCTGTGTAAATAACACCTCCAAATTCAGGTGGTTTACCTTTCCGTTTAATATGAACTTTTTGATTGGCAATGATTCCTACCGGATAGCCTCCAATGTGGGCATATCCGCAAACCAGAGTTTGCCCAAAATCTTTTTTATATTCAATAAATTCAGAATTATCTACTAAACGGGCAATGATCTCCCTCACATCATATTCCTGCATGGGATTAAAAGGCATTATTTTGTAAAGGTCGCTGATCGGATATCGGGGATCGGCAGCATCGATTTTTCTTATTGGAGATGATTTAGGCTGGCCCATTTGCTTTACCAGCTTACGAATATGTTTAATTGCTGATGGATCGTTCGGCTCCTTAAAATCAATAGTGCCACTGATTTCAGCGTGCATACTGGCTCCGCCTAATTCTTCGGCGCTTACTTGCTGGCCGATGGCTGCTTTAACCAAAGCGGGGCCTCCTAAAAAGAGTCCGCTGCCTTCGGTCATTAAAATTGTATCGGTCATTACCGGCAGGTAAGCTCCACCAGCCACACACATGCCCATAATGGCTGTAATTTGTGGAATACCTTTGGCGCTCATGCGGGCATTCAAATAAAAAACGCGACCAAAATCATCCTGGTCCGGAAATACATCTTCCTGTAAGGGTAAAAAAATACCGGCTGAATCGACCAGATAGATGGTAGGCAGGTGATTTTTGTAGGCGACGGTTTGCGCCCTGATCACTTTTTTGGCCGTCATAGGGAAAAAAGAACCGGCTTTTACTGTGGCATCGTTAGCAATAATCATGCACAGGCGGCCTTCGATGTAACCGAGTCCGGTAATGGTTCCGGCTGCGGGGGCGCCTCCCCACTCTTCGTACATTTTGTAAGCGGCGTAAGTACCTAATTCATAAAAAGTTGAGCCCGGGTCGATCAAATGTTTTATTCGTTCGCGGGCGGTGAGTCTGTTTTTGGCATGTTGACGTTCAATATTTTTGGGGCCCCCACCCAAGTGAATAGTTTGCCGTTCTTCTGAAATTCTGGCTTTCTCTTTGTCCCAGTATTCTCTGATTTCTTGTGATATCTCTGATGCAAAATTGATTTGAGATTTAATAATATCTCCGTTATCCTGTTTCAAAATACTCCCCTTATTTTTACTCAGATATCACTAATTTATTAACTTAAAAATTTAGTAATAAAAAACGCTGTGTCCATTATCAATTTTTTGTATTTTACAGAAAAAGGTAACACATGATTATCAGAAAAATAATCGCGATAATAACTTAATGTTTTGGCCAACTGATTTTTGGACAATTTGTCTGTTTTAGTAAGAACTATAATAAAAGGTTTTTCATGGTATTGCAACCAATCAATCATCTGTGCGTCAGATTCCATTAATTCTCTACGACTATCTATCAAAACGCAAAGAAGTTTTAATAACTTTGATTCTAACAGATAGGTTTCGATTAATTTTTGCCATTTCAATCTTTCGGATTTTGGAATTTTGGCAAAACCATAGCCCGGTAAATCAACAAAAAAATATTTTTGATCCACTAAAAAATAATTGATACCTCTGGTTTTACCGGGAGACGAGGAAGTTAATGCCAGATTTTTTTTGCCAAGCAAAGCATTAATCAAAGATGATTTACCAACGTTAGAACGTCCTAAAAAAGCGACTTCCGGATAAACTGGTTTTAAAATTTTGTCGGCACTTTTAACTGTTGTGTAAAATTCTGCATGTTTAAAAATAGGTTTCATGGTTCACCATTGTTAAATGAAAAAAGAGCTCAAAAATGAGCCCTTTATTAAATTAGTTGTTGAGATGTGGTAAAAGTTTATCGATGATGACTTTTTTTGGCACAGCACCGATGATTTGATCCACGGGTTGCCCGTTTTTAAAAATAAGTAAAGTCGGAATGGAACGGATGCCATATTTCATGGACACCTGGGGATTGCTATCTACATCCAGTTTGCCTACTTTAAGTTTTCCTTGATATTCATTGGCTAATTCTTCAACGATCGGAGCTATCATTTTACAGGGCATGCACCATTCAGCCCAAAAATCAATAAGTACTGGCACATTAGATTTTATGACTTCCTGTTCAAAATTATCATCATTTAATATCACATAATTTCCCATGCAATCAGACCTCCTGTGTTAATCTAAATTTCTTTACTACTCTTTTCCTAATTCAATAATGGTTGCTTTTACGGTTGTCGTTCCCTGTTCAATAAAATCAAGTTGCCTGGCTGCCTGCAATGAAAGATCAAGGATTCTATTGGCCTTGAAGGGGCCCCGATCATTTACTCTTACCTTCACTTTTTTACCATTAGACAGGTTTTCAATTTCTAAAATAGTACCAAAAGGTAAAGTCCGATGCGCAGCCGTAAGATCAAACATATTGTAAATTTCACCGCTTGCGGTTTTCCGGCCATGAAATTTACTGGCGTAAAACGAGCACTTGCCTTTTAAAACCTGTCCAACATAAAAATTTTGTTTACCCTTTTTTGCGGGTAACGAATCAGAATTGCTGCTAAATCGTACTGTTGATGAACAGTACGAGGTCGTTAATAAAGTAGAAAAGATTAAAATAATAAAAATTTGCTTTGAAAAAAAGATGCAACTAAAAAAAGTGTTTATTTTTTTTTTCATGCTACCGTTCTCTTAAAGGCTTTTCTTGGGCGGGAACCTTTTTTTCTTCAAGCGGCGGTTTTCGGCTTTTAATTTGTTGTTTTTCTTGATCTTCTGAAGTTTCTCCCTCTAAAGTTTTCTGCTTAGTTTCGTTTTGCTTTTCTGCTTTTGCTTGTTCTTCCGGTGTCGGTTCAGGAGGCGGAGGAGCAATTTTGTTTTTAGCAATAGTTGCAAACTTAGAAGTTGGATACTCTTTTACCAATTCCGAATAAGCGTCAATAGCTTTTTGAACATTGTTTAAGTATTTTTCATAAATATAAGCAATGGCAAAGCGTGCTTTTTGTGCCCAAACACTGCCGGAATCCGTTTCCGCAATCTGCTTGAAAATTTGCAGCGCTTTTTTGTACTGCGCTTGATCCAATAAATCTTCGGCTTGGCGGTAAAGGGTTGCAGATTGAGAGACAAGCTCAACTTCCATTTTTTTATCTACCACCCCACGAAGCTTTTTGCCATAAATGGTTTCCGGATATTTTGAAATAATTAGTTGCCTTAATGAATCGGCTTTTAAAGAATCGTGTTTTAAATTATGATATATGTAATAAAGAGTGTAGTAAGCTTTTGGAGTAAGAACCGAATCATCGAATTGCTTAGCAAATTGGGCATAGGCCGTGGCTGCACTATCGTAATTTTGATACTTGAGCAAAAAATATTCGGCTTTGGCAAAAGAGTTCTTTTTAAAACTTTCTTTAACCTCTTCCGGAGTACGGCTCACCAAAACCTTGCGTGCACGCTTTTTAGCTTTTTTTTCGGGGAATAGCTTTAAGCTATCCTGATAGGTTAATATGGTGTCTCGTCTTGCTTTCTGCAAGGAATCTTTGTAAAAGCGGACGCGCTGCCAGAACTCTTCGTTTTCTTTCTCAGGTATTTCAAATATTTTTTTGGGACGCATACCAAATTTTGTTTGGACTAAATTTGCCTGTTCCTGTGCTGATTGCCCAACCACTATACTGTCGCCGGCAACTTCCAGGCTATCGGTTAAAAGAGAATCGCCGCGTTGTAGTTTTAACAAATCCTGTTTGTCTTTACTTAATAAATCTCGCAACTTTAAATACTCTTTAAGCAGCTTCGATTTTTCCCGTGCATCTTCCAAAACTTCAGGATTTGATTTCAGATTTTTAACTTTTTCATAATACGACTGAGCCGAATCGAAATTAGCGTACTCATATTCGTAAAGCTGTCAAAGATAATAATAGCTTAGAATAGCACCTTCTTTTCTCTGATATTTTTTAATGATCTCGTAATAATAATCACGGGCCAGATCGATCTCCCCCTGAATTTCGTAAAGGTTGGCCAGTCGCGTTTCAATCAAAGAGAATTGATCTTTGAAACGTGGTGAGCTAAGCATCTTTCGCAGAATTTTTTCTGCTTCTTCATACTTTTCGAGTTCAATTAATGATTCTACTTTTTTGGCGGTTGCTTCATATTCACGTACTGCAGGGATGTCCAGTTTACTCAATTTATCATAACTATCAATGGCATTTTCATGTTCATTCAGCTGGTAGTATGCATCGCCCATCATAAAAAGCGCATCGCCTTTCATTTCGTCATCGCGCGTAATATCAACAGATCTTGTTAAAAATTTAATAGCTTCCTCATATTCTCCCTGTTCAAAATGAAGTTTGCCTAAAATGTAAAATGCTTCGGCGGCTAAGCGTTTAGGCAGTTTTTGCGAAAGCAGGGAATTCAATAATTTCAGGGCATCTTCTTTTCGTTCCTGCGCTACATAGGTACGGGCTAACCAGAGTTTGGCTTCAGGTATTAAATCACTTTTTAGAAATTTTAGCAGGAATTGATTTAAGGTGCGCTCCGCCTTGGTGTAATCGCCAATATTGTAATAGGCTTTACCAATCAGCAATAGCGCGTCATCAGCATATTTATTGCTATCACCATAAATCTTAATCAATTTCCATGATTTTTCAATGGCGGCCTGGTAATTCTTTTTGACATCACCCGGCAATTTTTGTGTGCTTTTGGTATTTTTTTGTTTTTCCAACGCCTTATTGTAATAGCGTTTGGCATTAAAAAATGTGTTGTAATAAGCACAACTTAAAAGGAAAATTAATGAAATAATGATAGCTGTTTTTTTATTAAAATGGATCATAGATTCCCAGGTATTTTTTTAAACTTTTTCTAATAATAAGGCCAATCCGGTTAATAATTTAGCCGGATTCTCCGAAACGAATTCATCCACATTTTCAGTCAACGCGGAACGTTCCGTGTTCAATTCTACCAGATAAGCGCCATTTGCTTTGGCAATTAAAGGCAAGGCATGATGATATTTGTGCATATCTTTTAAACAGACGGCAATGAACAATTCAGCTTCGGCTGCAGCCTGTTGGGCCTGTTTTAATAAATTTTGATCAATGGATTCGTCATTTAGTAGAACATCAGGCCTGGCCTTCCCTCCACAAGCGGGACACACAGGAATTAGAGGATCATTCTCACGTAGCTGGTAGAATTTTTTACCACATTTCAAGCACAAATTTCTGCGAATATTACCACGCAATTCAATCAACTTATTATTTCCTGCTTTTTGATGCAAACCATCAATGGCAGTCGTAATCAAGGTAAAATCTTCAAAACGATTTTCAAGGTCCACCAGCGCATAGTGTCCTAAATTGGGTTTAGCAGCTTCCAGATCCATTCGAATGCGTTTTACGTTTTTCCAAAAATCACGATCATTGTGTTTTAATTGATCATTAGTAAACAACTCCCTAAGCTGTTTATTGTTCCCCTGAATCATCGCATCTTTAGATTCAGTACACAAGTTATCCCCAGTGAAAACCACGATTTGACAGGCTTTTAAAAAGCGCTGAATGAATTTATTGGAAAACATAGTTACTTTTCAATCCATTTTTTATTACCTGAAACCATTGCATTGTTCTCTTTGACAATCGGTAAGCGTGCGCCATCGTTTTGAACACGCTTGCCACAACTTGTTTTTTTAAAAATTTAAAGACAGCCATTTAGCCAGCCAAACATCAGAATTACTGAACCGGTTTAAGTCTGGCCGTAAAATGCCGCAAAAATTCAGGTTCATACTCTATTTCAAATCCTTTTAATTTTTCGCGATCCTGGTAAATATTGATGATGGCCTCAGCCACGTACTGCATGTGCATGTTAGTGTAAACGCGTCTGGGAATAGCCAATCTAACCAGTTCTAACTTTGGCGGAATCATTTTACCGGTTTGAGGATCATTTTTAGCCATCATCAGGCTGCCGATTTCAACCGCGCGGATGCCATACCGTTTGTAAAGTTCAACAACCAAAGCATGACCCGGAAATTGTTCTGGCGGAATGTGGGGCAAAAATTGTTTGGCGTCGATGTAAACGGCATGACCGCCCACCGGCTTTACGATGGGAATGCCCTGTTCATCCAGCATTTCGCCAAGATAGCGTGTTTGATTAATTCTAAAGCGCAGGTAGTTTTCATCCAGTACCTCTTTTAAACCGCGGGCAATCGATTCCAAATCACGACCGGCAAGTCCGCCGTAGGTTTTAAAGCCTTCGATTAAAATAAGCATATTGGTAATGTGTTGGGCCCAGTCATCGTCGTTCAGCGCTAAAAAACCGCCGATATTAACCAGACCGTCTTTTTTAGCGCTCATGGTACAGCCGTCAGCATAACTGAACATTTCCTGAGCAATTTCTAAAATGGATTTGTTCTGATAGCCTTCTTCCCACTCTTTAATGAAATAACAATTTTCCGCAAAACGGCAGGCATCAAAAAAGAAAGGAATTTGGTATTTTTTAGCCAGGGCGCTGACTTCTTTAATGTTTTGCATGGAAACCGGCTGCCCGCCGCCGCTGTTGTTGGTAATGGTCAGCATAATAACCGGCACATGTTCTTTGCCGTATTGCTGAATAACCTTCTCCAGCTTATTTAAATCCATATTTCCTTTAAAGGGATGAGGATTTTGTGGATCGAGGCCTTCGTCAATTACACAGTCCAGGGCCTGAGCCTGATGGTATTCCACATTGGCCCGCGTAGTGTCAAAGTGAATATTGTTGGGCACCACGTCACCTGGTTTAAGAATGTTCGAAAATAGCAAATTCTCAGCAACCCTGCCCTGATGCGTGGGAATGATGTTTTTAAAACCAAAAATTTGCCGAACAGTTTCCTCAAAATGGAAATAGTTTTTACTTCCGGCATAAGATTCGTCACCCAACATCAGACCGGCCCACTGATTGTCACTCATGGCAGAGGTGCCGGAATCGGTTAACAAATCGATGTAGATCGATTCAGCGGGAATCATGAAAATATTGTAACCGGCTTCTTTAATGAGTCGTTCTCTTTCCTGTTCGCTGGTAATTTTCAGTGGTTCAACCACTTTAATTCTGAAAGGTTCGGCAGGAAATCTCATAAGTCGTTCCTTGTTTTTCATTTTACCACCTGTTCTGTTTGGGGATCAAAAAAATGCAATTTATCGGGTTGTAAAGCTAATGTTACCGTATTGCCAACTTTGATCAGATCTGACGGCTGAAAACGGGCATTAATGGAAGTATTTCCGCATTTCAGGTAGGCGTAAGTTTCTGAGCCCATGGGTTCGATGACTTCAAACTTAGCCTGAATTTTAGGCCAATCTTTAAATTGGTTGTCCGTTTCAATCTGAAAATGTTCCGGTCGAATGCCCAGGATGATCTCTTTTTGAGAGTAATCTTTTAATCTATTTTGATTTTCAGGATTTAGTTCAAGATTAAAATCAGCGGTTTTGAAATACAGATGACCATTTCGTTGTAATTCACCTTTGATAAAATTCATAGCCGGACTGCCAATAAAACCAGCAACAAACAAATTGATCGGATTGTTGTACAATTCCAGCGGCGAGGCTACCTGCTGAATAACCCCATCCTTTAAAACTACAATACGATCGCCCATGGTCATGGCTTCGACCTGATCGTGCGTAACGTAGATCATAGTCGTTTGCAGGCGATGATGTAATTTACTGATTTCAATGCGCATCTGAACACGCAATTTGGCATCTAAATTGCTTAAAGGTTCATCAAATAAAAAGACCTGGGGCTGGCGAACAATCGCTCGCCCCACCGCCACCCGCTGTCGCTGGCCACCAGAAAGCGCTTTCGGTTTACGATCTAATAACTGCATCAATCCCAAAAGTTCGGCGGCCTCGTGCACTCGCTTTTTAATCTCTTCTTTGGGGAATTTACGCAACTTTAAACCAAAAGCCATGTTATCGAAGACCGTCATGTGCGGGTAAAGTGCGTAATTTTGAAAAACCATGGCGATATTTCGATCCTTGGGTGGAACATCGTTGACCAATTTTTCACCAATGTAAATATTGCCTTTGGTGATGTCTTCCAAACCGGCAATCATACGTAACAAGGTGGATTTACCACAACCAGAAGGCCCCACCAGTACCACAAACTCTTTGTCATTAATCACAAGATTGGCATCACTAATGGCCGTTACTTTATTGTCGTAAACTTTGTAAATATGTTCCAGTTTTACCGAAGCCATTATTCACTCCTCTTCTAAAAATAAATGAAAAAGAATACAACTATTAAAACGATTAAGGTCATACCTGTCTCGCCCAATAGATGTGCGCGGGACAGATTGTAAAAAAGAAATTGCAATTGAAATCCGCTTTTTAAATATTTTTTATTCACATACAATTGAATCATTAAACTAAAAAGTATTACACTTAACAGAAATATAATTAACCAGGATGCAACTGCCAAAAAAAGATAAAATTGATTAAAAAAGTTTTCAAAATAAGGAAAAATTAAAAAGCGATAATTTAAAAGCGTAAAAAAACTAAACAGAATTAATCCCAAAAAACTCAGGCTATAAAAAATAAGGTTAAAGCGCGTGATCTCTTTTTTTATTTTAAAAAATGACACAATACTAACTATGATCAGCCCCAGACCAACCATCAGCAATGGAATTTCCCCAAGAGGTTCTTTGAACGGAAAAGAAAGTGAATAGGGCTTTAGTTGACTTAACCATAATCGGCCCGTTAATACTAAGTAAATTAAAAGACTGCCAGCCATGTCCCAAACCGCCAGAAAAACCATTTCGGCAAAAATTCTTTTACTAAGAGCATTAACAAAACGATCTTGAAAATGATTTTTAAAAGTAAATTTCATGAGTAGATAAAAGAAAAAGGCTGATAGAATTAAGTGCCATAAAACATAAATCGTTATTGGTAACAAAAGGGATGGGGCAATGGATTTATGATTAAATTGAAATACAAACAACAACACATGAAGCAGCTTAAAAATAATAACCAATCCAAATGCAATCGTGACCAGGCTAAGAGCAAGGTTGCTTTTAGAAGTATTTTGTTGCTTTACGGTGAGGAGTTTGCTTTTCAGAAGGAAAAGTAAGAGTACTGAAACCCATTCTACTAAAAGGCCGATGATGAAGAAATAATCGAACAGCAACTGGCCTTCCTCCTGTTAGCCAAACACTTTTTGGAAAGTTCGGTCCAGCTTTTCCATGGCCTCGGTCACATGTATTTTCTCGATGATTAAGGGCGGAACAAAGCGCAGGGTGTTTCCTCCGGCAATATTAAACAGCAATCCCTGCCTTGCTGCTTCAAACATCATTTGGCCAGCTTTTTCCTTTACTTCCAAACCAAGCAATAATCCGTAACCGCGCGCTTCCACAATTGTTTCAGGATATCTGGTTGCAAAACTCTGCAATTCTTCCAGAAAAAATTGTCCTGTTCCTTTAACGTGATTCAAGAAGGCATCGGTTGAAATGTGATTGACGGTAGCTAACCCCGTTGCACAAGCCAGCGGATTACCTCCATAGGTCGTTCCATGATCGCCTAAAGTGAAAAGATTGGCCAACTTTTCTGAAACGACAAAAGCGCCTAAAGGCAGCCCGCCTCCAAGACCCTTTGCCGTTGCAAAACCGTCCGGTTGGTAGCCGTCTTTTTGAAAATAGTAAAAATAGCCGGTTCGACCGACGCCAGTCTGAATTTCATCAGCAAAGATTAAAAAATGGTATTGTTCTCGCAATGCGTACATAGCGTCTAAAAAGTCCCTGGAAAGCGGGCGTACACCGCCTTCTCCCATAATACCCTCGTAAAACACGGCCAGCGTTTTATCATTTACAACTTTCCTTAAAGCGTTTACATCATTCGCTGGAATGGCTTTACAATTTGACAAAAGGGGTAAAAATTGTTTTTGGTATTTGTCCTGCATGGTAATGGACAATGCGCCCGCTGTTCGACCATGAAAGCTTCCTTTTAAAGCAATAATCTCCGATTTGCCGTTTTGATTGCCCCATTTTTTTGAAATTTTAAGCAAACCTTCGATAGCTTCGGCGCCACTGTTTGTAAAAAAAACACGGGAATATCCGGTGAGTTGCAAAAGGCGTTTGGCAAGTTCTATCTGCACATCTTGTGAAAAATAATTGCTTAAATGCAGATTTCTTTTTAACTGCTTAAGAATAGCCAGTTCAATTTCGGGATGCTGGTAACCAAGCGCATTAACCGCAATTCCGGAAAGAAAATCAAGATATTTTTTACCCTGCTTATCATAAAGGTAAACGCCCTCCCCTTTTTCCACTGCAAAAGGAAAGCGTTTATAAACATTCAAAAAATATTGATTAGCATTTTCAGCAAGATTCATTATTTTTTAGCCAGTAAAATTAACTGTGCTTTGGCGTCGTTGAACCGATTTGATTTTTCGTATTTTTCGACAATTAGCTGAAATGCGTCGCGGGACTGATCAATCTGACCGGCTTTGGCAAAATTAAGGCCGGCCAAATAAAGGTAATTAGCCGCTTCAATAAAATCAGGAGCGGCTTTTTGAGCTTTTAAATAATATTTAGCAGCTGCCTCATAAGCGCCTCTGTGTTCCAGACAGGCGGCATAACCAGCATAACCGGAAGCTTTTAATATTTTACTACCATCATAGTTATCAATGAACTTTTTGAATGCTACTTCGGCTTCTTCATATTTTTCCTGTTCAAAATTTAAGTTGGCCAGCACAAAATAACCCTGAACTGCTGCATCGGTACCATCATATTCTTCAAAAAGGCGATTTAAAAAATTTCTTGCTTTGGCATAATTCATGTTCTGGTACTCAACCTGGGCCAAACCTAACAAAGCATTGGCTTTCATTACACGTTGCTCATGGTAGTTTTTATAAACCATGATTAACACAACAAAAGCCAGAATGGCAATCACAGCAATGGTTACTTGTTTGGAGTTTTCCTCCAAATAGGTTTTCGTTTTTAAAGCAGTTTCTACAAATTTATCTTCTTTTAAATCCTTTTTGGTGATCTTCTTTTTTTGCGGCTTTAACATCGAATTCTCCTTTTTTCCCTTCGGTTTACAATTTTCTATAAATCATTAAAAGTTTCAAATTTAAAGACTGAAAACAATAGAATCAAATAGATTTTTGTTTTAGGCCGTTTCCCTTAACTAAATTTCATACTTGGAAAAATAATCGCCTCTAATTTACAGCGTTAGCCCTATGCTTTAACGATGCAGCGTTTATTTTTACCTGGATTTCCTTTGCTATCAATTTTTCTTCACCATAACTTAGATTTTTAAAACGTCAATGAACAAAAAGGGATTTGTAATTGAATTTTGCCGAAATTGTTCTGATCAGTTTAGCATTAGCCATGGACGCCATGACAGTTTCGCTATCCGCAGCAGCGGCAGGGTTTACCCGACAAAAGCGGGCTACCTTTCGGCTGGCTTTTCATTTTGGCCTGTTTCAGTTTCTGATGCCCATTTTGGGCTGGTTTATTGGCTTTAATATTGTACATCTGATCGAAAAAATTGATCATTGGATAGCTTTTGGCTTGCTTGCCTTTGTGGGGACTCGAATGATTCTTGAAGCCATTGAAAAAAAAGATATTGCTTTTCGCAGCGATCCTTCGAGGGGCATGCAATTGGTGGGACTTTCCATTGCCACCAGCATAGACGCTCTGGCCGTTGGTTTAACTCTGGCTCTTGTTAAAGTCAATGTTTGGTATGTCAGTTTAATTTTTGGATTAATTACCGGGTCTGTTTGTGTTGTTGCAATTAAAATCGGTCATTTTTTAAGAAAAAAATTCAGTTCCAGCGCTGAAGTTTTAGGTGGTATAATATTAATTGCTATTGGACTAAAAATTTTAATTGAACATCTTGGCCTGCTTTAAATTGATATTTGGAGTTTCTTTTTTTCATTTGAATTTTCGTTATCCCTTCTTGAACAGAAAAGTACATTAAGTCCTAAAAAAAACAACATATCAAAAAATTTTATTACCACTACAATTCAGAGAATCGTGTTACAAATTTGGTATCACCGCTCTCTGAACGGTGGTGAGCAAAACGAGCTCACACAAATCCCGCTTGTGGAATTTACGACTCAGAGAGTCGCGTTACAAAGTAAATATTAGATTCCGCATCAAGTGCGGAATGATAGGTTTGGAGGAAAAGGTTTCCATTAGTTTTAAATTTCCTGTAACAACAAATGTAAAACTTGAACTATTTAATATTCGTGGACAGTTGATTGAAAAAATTTTAAGTAAAACTTTAAATTCAGGCTCGCATCAAGTGCAGATCACAGCTGGTGATTTGGCCAGTGGCATTTACATTTTAAAGCTTCAGGCCGGTGAGCAGACTCGATTGAGGAGAATCCTGTTAATTAAATAAAGTTTTGCTTAAAACATGAAAAACCTCCCTGTTTTAAGCGCTCCTTCCATGAGGCCTCCTCCCCATTTTTGTGCCCCTGGAGAGATTCGAACTCCCGACACAAGGCTTAGGAAGCCTCTGCTCTATCCTCTGAGCTACAGGGGCATTTATTGGCCGCTAATTTAAAGAAGAATCGGTCGTAAAACAAGAAAGAAAATTTGAGCGTAATATCAATTACTTAATACTCTGAACTGCTATACGCTTAACCGGTTTAGAGTACTTCCTCCAAAAAATAACGCCCTTTAGCATGTCAAAATTTTGGTATTGAAAGGAAAATCTCTGTAATCCACCTCCGCTTAAATAGTAAAAAGATACGCTCTGTCAGACTGAATACCGGAAAACGTAAATTGACAAACAACCTCTGAAACCATTCAACATTCAAAACTCAACATTCAACATTCAAAATTTTTTGAGTATCCCATATATTGAATTAAGAAACAATTCTTTTATTTAGCGTTCCATTTCCTCGTGTTCTTCATGCATGCCTTCCATTTTTTCCATGGGTTCGTGCATGGCAGAAAGTGTTTTTTC
Organism: Caldisericaceae bacterium; assembly: GCA_021160885.1. Lineage (GTDB taxonomy): Bacteria > Calditrichota > Calditrichia > Calditrichales > Calditrichaceae > Caldithrix. The sequence continues at coordinate 8,657 of JAGHBR010000542.1, read as the reverse complement.
CGGGTTAGCTTTAAAGGCTTCAACGCATTTAGGACCACAAAAGCCATAAACCTTACCTTTATAATGAAGCGTATCGGCAATGTCAGCATCAGTTTTAAAAACCATGCCACAACCAGGGCATACATTGGATGCTAAGTCTATTAAATGGAATTTGGCTTGCTCTACCTTCTGTGGTTGCTCCTGGGTTGTCTTTTCGCTTTGCTGCTTTTGGCAACTAATCAATAAAGCTAAAGTAGCCAGTAAAATGATGAAATATTTCATAATGCTCCTCCTGGATGAGTTTTATGAATATGAGTACTATCTAAAAGAAACCTTTGAAAAAATCATAAAAAACGAAAAATTTTGAATATTTTTTGCACTTTGGTTTAGTTTTTTACTCACCCCCTATAATAGTTAATCATTGTATTAACAATGCATTACGTCCCCCTCTCTTTAAAAAAGAGAGGGGGAAATAGGGGGTGAGTTTTTTAATAAAAATTATTATTTCAAAGCTATCTAAAACTTAATTAACGTTTTTACCTGGTAATTACCAAGCTTTTGAATTCCGTTTAAAAAAGTAAGTTCAATCAAAAAGCAAATGGCAGCGACCTTACCTCCACACCGTTCAACTAATTTTGCCGAGGCCAGCGCCGTACCGCCTGTTGCCAGTAAATCATCAATTAACAGAACTTTCTGGCCTGGGGTTACGGCATCCTGATGAATCTCCAGCGCATCCGTGCCATATTCCAGCTGATATTCTTCTTTAAACGTTTTGTAAGGTAACTTGCCTGGTTTTCGAATGGGAACAAAACCTTTATTCAGTTTTAAAGCCAGAGCCGCGCCAAAAATAAAACCTCGTGATTCAATGGCTGCAATCAATTCAAAACCCAGATTTTCCGTCTGCTTTGCAAACAATTCTATGGCTGTTGCAAACAATTGGGCATCCTGTAAAACCGGCGTAATGTCTTTAAAAAGAATCCCTTCTTTGGGGAAATCCGGCACATCGCGAATGGCCTGTTTCAATTGTTCAATTTGTTTTTTCATGCATTGTTCCTTTTAAAATGCAACTTCGAATGATTTGTACTGATCTTCTGGAAGATCCAATTCTTCGGTTTTCAAGTCCGTAACATAGGCAAAAGCTGGTCCCTGGCTCAGTTCTTGAATGAATTGGTTCAGAACTTCTTCTTCTCCCTGAGCCACTACTTCCACATCGCCGTTCATTAAATTGCGAACGAAACCCGTAATGCCCAATTCGCGGGCGGCTTGCCGGGCGAACCAGCGATAACCTACTCCCTGAACTCTTCCTTTGACAATAATACGTAATGATTTTTTCATGGCATTAACTGTAAAAGTTTTTCCATGGCTTCTGCTGCGCTCTGGGCTGTGGGCATTTCAGGCTCTACATTCCAGGTTCTAATGCCTACCAATGGTTTTTGCAGTTGCAAAGCAAAAGCAATTTCCGAAAGCGTTCCGTAATATCCGTCAATGGCAATTAAACCTTCGGCTGCTCTTACAACTAAGATATTACGTGCAATTCCCAATCCGGTTGGAATGGCCACCTGGATGTAAGCATTGGCCTCTGATTTGTCTTCACCAGTTAAGATTCCAACAGTTAACCCACCATGCTCAGCACAGCCTCTGGCCGCCGCCTCCATCACACCGCTACGGCCGCCGCAGACCAATCCAAATCCGTTCTGGGCAATCAATTTGCCAACCTGATAGGCAATATTACAAATTTCTGGCGAACATTCACGTCCGCCGATTACTCCGATTAAACGTTTCATTATGGATAAATTCGTTGCAACAACCGTGGAAATGGAATTGTTTCGCGCACGTGTTTAGTTCCGGTAATCCAGGCAACGGTACGCTCAATACCCAGCCCGAAGCCTGAATGCGGTACTGAACCATATTTGCGCAAATCCAGGTACCAGGCAAAGGCTTCTTCATCTAAGTTGTGTTCGCGAATCCTTTGCAACAAGGTATCGTAGTCATCTTCACGCTGAGAGCCGCCAATAATTTCGCCATAGCCTTCCGGAGCCAGCATGTCCATGGCCAGAGCAAATTGCGGTTCCTCCGGGTCCCGTTTCATGTAAAAAGCCTTAACTTCTGCCGGGTAATGATGAATGATGACCGGCTTGTCAAATTCTTCAGAAAGAATGGTTTCGTCAGCCCCGCCAAAATCATCGCCATAAGGAAAATCAACGCCGTGTTTTTTGAGGATCTCAACCGCTTCGTTGTAATGGATTTTGGGAAATGGCGGAACTGTATTTTCAAGGATTTTAGTGTCCCTTTCCAATACTTCTAATTCGGCTTTTCGATTTTTAAGCACGGTTTGCACAATGTGCGAAACAAATTCTTCAGCCAATTGCATGTCATCCTGAAGATCAAAATAGGCCATTTCCGGTTCAATCATCCAGAATTCCGTTAAGTGCCTTCTCGTTTTGGATTTTTCTGCTCTAAAGGTTGGGCCAAAGCAATAAACACGTCCAAAGGCCATACAAGCCGCTTCGGCGTAAAGTTGACCACTTTGCGTTAAATAAGCCGGACTGCCAAAATAATCGGTTTTAAACAACGTGGTCGTGCCTTCTGCAGCATTGGGTGTAAAAATGGGAGAATCAACCAGAGTAAAATCGCGTTCATTGAAAAATTGCCTTGCAGCGTTAATAATTTCGTGCCGAATGCGCAAAATGGCATGCTGACGTTTGGATCTGATCCACAAATGCCGGTGATCCATTAAAAAATCAATGCCGTGTTCTTTTTTGGTGATGGGATATTCTTGCGCAATCTGGACAATTTCCAGATCGGTCACGTGCATTTCGTAACCTAATGGCGAACGTTTATCGGCCACCAGTTTACCAGTTACAATCAACGAAGATTCCTGAGTCAACAGATCGGTTTTTTCGAAAACATCATCCGATACTTCGTTTTTAACTACCACACATTGAATAATGGCTGATCCGTCACGAACCAGCAAAAAGCGTATTTTCCCGCTCGACCTTTTATTGTAAAGCCAGCCCTTAATCGTCACTTCCTGATTTTCGTACTGAGCTGATTGACTGATGCGAATCACAGGTATCATATTCCTCTTCCTTCCTTTTTCCTGCTTCTGTTAGCGCTTTAAGAGTTCCAAATATAAGCAAGGTAGTAAATTTAAGCAAGCGCCAGCTAATTATCTGATTTTCATTTTACCGGTTAAAAATTTCTCCAATAACGAGACGTCATCTGCTGAGCCAATGTACAATGGTGTGCGCTGGTGTAATTTGGTTGGAACAATTTCCAGAATTCGCTTTTTACCATCAATGGCTCTGCCACCAGCCTGCTCCGCGATGAAAGCCAAAGGATTAGCTTCGTAAAGTAATCGCAATTTGCCTTTTGGCGCTTTTTTTGACGGTGGATAAAGAAAGATGCCACCGTACAACAAATTCCGGTGGAAATCGCTCACCAGCGAACCGATGTAGCGTGAATTCATTGGACGGTTTGAATCGCCATCCACCTGTTTAATGTATTGTACGTATTGTTTGACCGGTTCATCCCAAAAAGCATAGTAGCTTTCATTTAAACTGTAAATTTTACCTTTCTTGGGAATTCTAATATTCGGATGCGACAAAACAAATTCCCCGTAACTTGGATCTAAAGTAAAGCCATACACCCCATTGCCTGTAGTGTAAACTAACATGGTACTGGAACCATAAACAACATAACCGGCACAGATCTGTTTTATTCCAGGTTGTAGACAATCCTCCACACGACCCGGTCTTCCTTCTGGTGTAATACGATGGTAAACGGAAAAGATAGTGCCCACACTTACATTGACATCAATATTGGAAGATCCATCCAGGGGATCGAATATGACAACGTATTTACCAAGTGGATATTCATCAGGAATCGGAATAATATCTTCTGATTCTTCAGAGGCCATCACACAAGTATGGCCATTGTGGTCCAGGGCTTTGATTAAGGTCTCATTGGCAAATTCATCTAATTTTTTTACGGCTTCGCCTTGAACATTGGTATAACCGGCTTCACCTAAAATATCCAGTAAGCCGGCCTTATTGACATGGTAAGAGATCAACTTGGCTGCAAAGGCAATGTCGTTCATCAAATCGGTAAACTTACCGGTTGCGGTTGGATATTTGCGCTGTTCTTCAATAATGTGCCTGGTTAAAGTAATAATTTTGCCACTCATTTTAAACTCCCCTCAAATATTTCAAAGAATAGAAACAGATATAGATAATTTAAGAAAAAATTCATTAAAGAAAAATGCTTTTTCTAACTTTTTTCAGGCAAATTTTACTTCAGTCCCAATTCCTTACACATGCGATGAAAATTTGGGGGAGCAAGTCCAAGCAGGCGGGCGGCTTCGGCATCGCTGCTGGTCCGTTTTCGCACAAATTCGAAGTATTTTTTCTTAAAAGCTTTTTCTACATCACGCCAGGCTGCAATATTGGCCGCATCCCAGACAAAACTATTTTCCTGCTCTGAACTGATTTTGCTTTGAGGAGCAAGACCTAACGAATTTTTTACATCTTCCACGTCGATCTGGCCATCCACATTGTACAGCAAACGTTGAATGACGTTTTGTAGTTGTCTTACGTTACCAGGCCAATCAAAGCTTTTCAGGTAATCCATGGCGGAGGTAGTGATTTGCGGTCTCGCCAGGCCAAGATTGTCAGCAAAATAGTTTAAGAAATATTCTACCAACAAAGGAATATCCTCTCTTCTTTCCCGCAATGGAGGAATGTAGAGATTAATAACATTCAAGCGGTAAAAGAGGTCTTCCCTGAATTTCTTTTGTTGAACCGCCTTAACCAGGTCTTTATTGGTTGCCGCTACAACGCGAACATCTACTTTAACCTTTACCGTACGCCCGATCTTATCGATTTCGCCATCCTGTAAAACGCGTAGTAACTTAACTTGAGCCGACATGGGCAGCTCACCAATTTCATCCAAAAAGACCGTTCCGTGATTGGCCGCTTCAAACAAACCGATTTTTTTATTGGTTGCTCCGGTAAAAGAACCTTTTTCGAAACCAAACAGTTCGCTTTCGATTAGTTCATGAGGCAAACTGCCACAGTTAATTGTCATAAATTTTTCAAAACGGCGCTTGCTTAAATAATGAAGATGGGTCGCTACCAATTCTTTACCAGTTCCGGATTCTCCTAAAATCAGCACTGTTGAATCCTGTTGGGCAACGCGTTCAATTTTTTTTCGTAACTCCCGAATAGCTTCAGATTCTCCTATTAAAACTTTTTCATTAAGGATTTGATTAATGTTTTGTTCCAGTTTACGCTTGGAAGATTGTTCTTTTTTTAGTAATCGTTTTTTCTCAAAAGCATTCAAAATGCTAAGGATGAAGTCGGTTGGCTGGTAAATAAAATCTTCAATGTCGCCCGGGTATTTAGTGCAATACCACATGGCACCGGCCTCAATTAAGCGGTTGGCAAAATCGAAATCGGTAATGTTTACAGTCATTTTGGTAATGACGATAATTTGCAAAGTAGGATCAATCTCTTTAATCTTTCTGATTAAATTTTCACCGGTTATGCCGCCCAATAACTGATAATCCATGATGACAACATCAAATTGGTTTGGCGCTTTTTGCAAAGTTTCCAGGGCCGATTGTCCGTCCGCCACAATTTTTTGTATTCGAATCTGATCAGCCAAAGGCGCAATGGTTTTTTGAACACGCCTGGCATCATACTCTTCATCTTCGATTAGCAGAATGTTGATTTTTTGATTAAACCGCATCGGCAATTCCCTCTTGTTTTAATGATTCGATGTCTGGTTATTTTTAAGATTTGGAAACGGTATTTGGATTAAAAAACAGGCGCCTCCTGAAGGGAGATTTTCGGCAGTTACACGCCAGCCGCAACGTTGCGCAATTTGAAAAGACAGATAACAACCATAACCGGTTTTTCGACTTTCCTGCTTGGTGGAAATATTTTCCAAAAAAAGACGCTGCACACCATTTTGATCCTTTTCCAACAATTCAGACAAAATGCCTTTTCCGTTGTCGCAAATTTTTATTAATCCCATCGATTGTTTGTCGTTAAAGGCTGTCTCTATTTTAATAAACAGGGGATTTACATTACTATGGTCGATTGCGTTCTGCAAGATAGGTTCAATGATTTCCCAGACAACAAATTCGTTGATCTGCACCACTGGTAATTTTTCATCCAATAGCAATTCAAAACGAATGGATTCCGTTTGCTTTGATGTCCTTTGAAAAATAGAATTTACCAGAAAACGAATAACCTCATTCAAATTTGTTCTAAAAATGGGACTACGGATGGTTTGTAGCGGAGGATCGTACCATTTCATGTCGTAAATGACACGAGAGATAAAATTTGCGTATTTGGTAATTCGCAGGCGAATTTTTTCAAAATTTTCCTGATTCAGATTTTGTAAATCTTCTTTAATAAAACCCATAATCTTTTCGGCTTTGTGGTGCGTGTGGTAAATTCGCTTGGTAAACAAGGCTTCTTTTTGATGGGCAATATGCTCTTTAATATATTTTTCGCGTTCTTTAAACAGTAGTTGCTGGGCTTCGTCTCTTTCGCGAACGGTGTAGGCCGAAATGTAAAACATGGCCAATAGCCCAAATAGAATTAAGGCTGAAAAAATCAACGCAATTTCATCGTAATTAGTCGTAATCTGACTGGTAATAAAACCCAGATCAGGTTTTAGCTGCATGTACAACGCTCCAAAGTATTCGCCTCTGGGAACGAAAGGCACAAATACTTTGTAAACCTGATTTTCTTCTAAACTGATGATTTGTTCTTTCTGTCTTATGTCACTTTCCATTTGCTTGTATAGTTCAACGGCATGCTTGTGCCTGTCATCCGATTGAAAATCTTTTGGATTCCCCTCGTAAAAAAGGTCAAATAAATCCTGTCCGTTGTCAATAGCGTAATACCGACCATTGCGCTGCCCCAGTAAACATGCTTCAAGAATATTTTGCTGTAAAATCTGTTGCGAAAAGATGATGTTGAAAGCTTGAATCAATTCCTGTCTTTGTTCGGCCGAGTATTTCTTTTTAGTTGGATTAGTCTCCATTAAAAGTTCAAGAGAAGTGGAAGTCAAATTGGCAATTTTTTCTGCGGAATCCAGTTTGTACCAGGTCTCTGTTTGTTCAATCAATTGATGGAGCGAAATTTTATTAATGTAAGAGACAATTATCTGAAAAAAGATAAGAACCATGAACAGAATGGCTAAATGTTTCCATTCAAAATGATATTTTTTTAAGTGTTCGACCAAATTTCGTTTCATGGTCCTTCTCAATTAATAACTGTTTGTTGCGTATTGATCTCATTTTCAGCCGCCTCTAAGGCTTGCTGAATAGTCATTTCATTTTTTAGAAACTGGTGGAAATAGAATGAAAGAATATCCGAAATTCGTGTATAATCACTACGCATGGGGCGATGCTGTCCATTTTGCAATAACCGGTAAAGCTTTTTAATTTCCGGATATTGTGTCATCAGCCCGGAATCGGCATAGACACTTTTCAGGCTGGGAAGGTAGCCACCTGATGTAAATAACAACTTCTGATTTTCTTCCTCATGCAGAAATTTAATAAACTTCACAGCCTCTTCTTTGTGTTTAGAGTTTTCGGCGACCATTAAATTCCAACCACCGTAAACCGCTTTTGTTTCAGGCCTTTTAAAATAAGGAACTTCCATTACTCCAACTTTGGCACTTGTACCATGCGTTTCATTAAATTGCTGAACATTTAATTCAAAGCCAGGCCAGCCGCGAACAAAAAAACCATCATTTTGTAACAGGAAATTGTAACAGCCTATATCATCGAAATTTGTTATTTGCTTAGGAGAAAGTTTGTATTTGTAAATTAAATCATGCAAGTAAGATAATGCCGCTTCCACTTCGGGGCGCTTTAAATGTATTGGATCATTCAGGAAAATGTCATTTATTTGTTCAGGCGTTAATAATTCATAAAAGATGCACATTAAGCCTTCAAAATTATTGGCCGGAAAAAGGTAAACCGGACGTCCTTTTTGTTTAAGCCGGAGCCCCAACTGCAAAAAATCATCCCAGGAAAGCCTTTGGGCTAGCTTCTTTTTTATTTGCTCATAGTCCGTAAATTGTTTTAACAAATCTTCCCGATAATAAAAAAGTCCGATGTCCAGGTAAAGCGGAGCCGCCATCAGATGTTGCTTGTAGTAGCAGGTTTTTAATGATTGGCTTAAAAAACGACCAACCAGTGAATCATTGAAATAGGCATCCAACGGATGGCTCCATTTGGCAAAGCGCTGCGTCCAGATGATATCCACTGCAAACACATCGATACGCTCGCTCTTACTCCGCAAGGAGCGGGCTAAAATTTCCTTGCGTTCGTTTGTGGAAAATTTACTAAAGGGCAAATTGACCGGAATGACTTCAATTCGTCCTGCGTAACGCTGATTAAACCGATCGATCAATCGTTGATGGGTTTCAGAAATATTATCAACGTAATACAATTTTACCATTTCTCTGGGAACCGGCTCAGAAAACAAAAGGACATATAAATAAACAGCCAGCACGAAAACCCCAAGTGCCGTCAAGATTAACCAGAATGTTTGTCTTTTTTTTTCTTCCATAAGCTTACTATTTTATGTTAGAAATCTAAATTATGATTTTAATAATGCGCATGCAAATATGATTACATTTTAAATTAAAAATCT
>JAGHBR010000067.1 GCA_021160885.1 Caldisericaceae bacterium | reverse complement strand
TTTTTAATTTAATGAGCGAAAATCCGCCGCCAAAGTCGTTAAAGCGGAAGCCGCGCAGTTGCTGTTCAAGTGTTTGCTTGCGCCATTCTCCCTGATAGTTGATGAATGCGGCCAGTTTCCAGAAAGAGCGTCCCAGATTAAAAGCGTAGCGCTTCCAGTTTTCATCCAATTTAAGTTGCTGATTGTTGGAACTGATTTGTTCGAAATTGCCATCGAGCTTGAAAATTTGTGGCTGGTCGTAATTCACTGCCCATTTTTGACGTTGCGTTTTGAATCTGGATTGTTGAAACTGGCCGATATTGTGAGTCAGTTTTAACTGTTTTAGAGGCTGGTAAAGAGTATTCATTTCAAAACTAAGTTCCTGCTGATTGTTAGAAGCCGCAGAATAGAGATTCCAGTAACGCTGAAAATCCGGATCGCGAAAACGGTCTGCTGCCTGGAAGTTCTTTTCGATGTAACGGGTTTTTAAATTCCATTGTAAGGTACCTATTTTCTGGTTAAAGATTTTTAAAGCTTCTTTTGTCAGGTCTGATTGAAAAGACAGGGCCTGCCCCTGATTGTCGCCATCATCCAGCGAAGAAAAGGTGTTCTGGTCAAAGCGGCTCAGGGCGTAATCTAACCGCATTTGCCAGTAATTGGCGGGCTGTAATTTTAGTTGCATATCAACTACATCATGGCGCGAAGGCAAGGGAATTAATTTGATCGGCGCATACTGGCCTTTATTTGGCCCCACCCAGCGGTAAACGCCCAGCCGGTCGCGCACGTAATCTCCTTTACCTGCGCCAAGATAGCTAAAGGTAACAGAATAGTTGCCCTTTTTTTGCCCGAGGTATTTAAAAACCTGGAACGATTGGCCCTGATAGGTTGTGTCAATCAAAATGTAATTGCCAGCGGAATCACCTTTAAAGGTAAAGCCCGCTTCACTGGCTTTAAAAGGATTGTCGCCAGCCTGTTTTAAGATTTCTTTTTGTTCACCTTGCAAAGCGGCGCCTTCTTCTAGCAGCTCGCTGGTGTTGTCCTGTTCACGGTAAAAATGTAGATTTAACTGAGCTTTGTTTTTGAAAAAGCGGCTCTGAGAAAAGGCAGAGTAAACGTTACGGTTGTAGTTCTGAACGGCAGGGAAGTACTCAAAATCAACCTCAATGCGCGATTCGCTGCTAATCAAACGATTGTTGGTAAAGCGAATTTGTCCGTTCCCATATTCAATCACGTAATCGTTGTCTTCACCGCGAAGCATACGCTGGCCATTCACAAACACGCGTTCAGTCCCGGCCAGCACGATGATTTCCCGTTCGCCGTTTTTACCGGTTAACTGGTAGGGCCCCTGGTTACCTTCCTGACCTAAAAAAGAAACATGGTGAAAAAAGCCGCGTGTGGTGGCAAGGGTTACGCCTAAATCGTTATTTTTAATCCCTGTTTGTAAATCCAGCCCCTGCAATTTGCGCTGTACTTTACCGAACTGCGAGCCCTGGTAATTGTAATTAAAATCGCCCACCGTTCCCTGTAAAAAAGGGCTTTTGAATTTGACAAAGACCTTGTCAATCTCTTCCAGAGTTTGTGTGTTGCCCTCTGGTTGAATGGGCGTGGCTTCATCGGTCAGCGCAGCAATGATTTCAATGTCGTCCGTTAAATGCCCGGAAAGTTGAAGATTGAGGCCGGAGTTTAAGGTAAAATCGCGATTGGTGCCAACCTGCACGCCGCGCATGATGCTGCCGCTGGTTTGCAGAGTAGAAGGGATGTGTTGCAATGGATTTTCCAGTTTAAATGCTTGAAAAGTTTTGCCGGTTTGCCATTTCTTTAAACTATCTGCTGAAAGATTGCTGCGTATAGTGTCGCTCTTAAACAGGCTGATTTTGCGGGGCAAAAAGTAAGGTTCTAACTGGTAGTGAATGAACAGCGTGTCCTCTGGATTAAAATTACGGTAGAAAAGGATGGAATCTTTGTCAAAAAGTTTAAAATCCAGAGTAGATTGTAAAGGTTGCTGATTAAGCTGAATGCTTAAAGTATTTAATTTTGGATATTGATTTAAAGGAAATTTAAAGGTGAAGTTTGACGGCAACCGTGTCAGTATGGAATCCACCTGCAGCGTGTGTGCAATTGAAAGAGACTGACCGAACAGAAAACTGAGGTTAAAAAACAGCAATAAGCCAAGGAAGAGCAGGCATTTGTAATGAGCAGGGATTTTTTTAAAATCATTGCGGATATTTTTCTTTAAAGGTGGTTGAAGTCTGACAGGAACTAAAGCCCTTCGCCTGAAAACAAACCTGAAATCCAGCCCAGGTGTTGGTTGTCGCAATCTGTTCATTGATCTAATTCGAGTCTCCCCCAGATTAGCTGATGTCCATCTAGAATTACGGCTCTGGTAGCTTTTTTGTAAGAAAATGTAACCAAATCGGCAGGCGAGGAAAGCGGTTGTTGCAGGATTAAATTCCAGGGCCGGGCTGCTTCGGCCTTTGAAGTGAGGCTGAAAATCATTTTGGCGCCTTCATCTGCCACAAAGAACAGGTCGTCTTTTGTGCAGGCCAGGCCACGGGGACGGACAAATTGTGAATCGCTAAACAGTTTGATGAAATTGCCAAAGAAATCGAACATTACGATGGCTTTGCGTCCTATGTCGCTGACCAGTAAATAGTTGTTTAAAAACAGGTCAAGCTGAACCGGTTCAGAAAGTTCGCCGGGTCCGGAATCGTAATGTCCGAAAAAGCGTTCGGGCTGTCCGTTGCGGTTGAATTTTATGACCTTGTTCTCCTGGTGGTCTAAAATGAACAAATCGTTTTGTGAATTGACCGCGCAGCTTAGCGTCTGGCCAAACTGAAATTCTTCAGGCCAATTAGGGTTGCTGGAAAATTGGGCAATGTAGTTCATTTGTCGGTCGTAGCGTTGAATGCGCTGATTGTTGTAATCGGAAACATAAATGTTGATCAGTGATTTTGTCCAGATGTCGGTGGGGAAGTCGAACTGGTCGGCTTCAAAACCAAAGCCGCCGACGGTTTTCAGAAAATGGCCTTCCAGGTCAAACAATTGCAGGCGATTGTTGCCGGAATCAACCACGAACAGAACGCCGTCCTGCGAAACAGCCAGAGCCAGCGGCCGGTTAAACTGTCCGCTTTGCTGGCCTTCCTGGCCCAGGCGGAATTCTTCCACAAAGGTTTGCGAAAACAGTGATTTTGAGTTAAAGAAAAGCGTAACCAAAATTAAAAACAAAAATTTAAACATTTAATTCTCCGTGTATTAACAAATCGCTAAAACACACACATATCGCCCAAAGGACATTTAGAAACCTTCGAAAAAAACGGGGATTCTCCAAACATGTCAACTTAGAGATTACCGCCTGAGCGGGAATGACATTCTTAATGATTTTTTCAAAGGTTTCATTTACGTATTCAACAAATCATCCAAAATAGTAATGATTACTGACTCTTACAATACTAAATTTTCAACCTGGGCCTATCACCTGGTTTGCATCAACACAGCCAATGCCCTCCCCAAAAGCTTACTCTTAACCCTTATACTCTTACCCCCTTAACCCCTTTTAACCCCATTCAACCTTTTAAACCTTTCACTAAGCTTTACCTTCTAAATGGTTTTAACCGCTGGTAATCCTTTCCCAACACAATGGCCATGGTGGCCTGACTGTTTTGCCCTTTAAAGGAAGGATCGTATTGATATTTTAAACCCAACATCTGTTCTAACTTCTTCGTTTGTTGATTAGCAGGTACCATTCCTTTAAAAAACGATTTGCTTACTTTCCAATTCCTTCTACCGTTTGTCCGATAGTTTTCAGTGTTGACCACTTTAAAATGCTGCTGCTGTAAAACCTGGCTTAAGCGATGGGCAATGCCGCTAACACCTACGCCATTCAGAACTTCGAGCTTGACAGGTAACTCCTTGGTCACATCCGGGAATAGTTCATTTTTCATGCGAATCAAAAGTGAGTCCTCAGGGAAACTTTTTAAAGTGCGTTGCAGCAAGTTATTGGCCTTTACCTGCTGACCACTGGATGCCAGACCGTAAACCTGCTGACGCAATTTGGATTTGACCTCTTCCAACAAAGAGATTAACCGTTCATTGGTAGGATCGATTTTTTGTGCCTGTTGCAACAAATACAGGGCGCTGCTTTGTGGTGGCTCTAAAATCTGTTTTTGAGCAATCTTTTCTTGTGCCTGGCTTAGCAGAGCATTCAGCATCTTTATCTGAAAACTGTCGGTTTGAGTGGTTGTCGTTTTAGTTTGAGTTGAATCAGCCTCAGCAGGAGATTTTCCTCCAAATTGGAGCCTGGAGATCATGACAGCCAGAGTCACAATCAACACAGCGCTGATAAGGGTGTAACGAATATTTGGTTTCAGCAGGGTTCGGATCGTTGAACTTTTTTTTTCTTTTTTTACATGTCGTTCAGGTTTTTCTTCCATTTTAAGCGAACTACCAAAAATGGAAATGCCTGTCTGGCTCAGCGCCTGACGCATTTCATTACACTCTTTAAAACGTTCTTCCGGCTTTTTGGCCATGGCTTTTAAAAGTAAATCATTCATAAAGGGAGAACAATCTTCAATCGGTTCCGGTTCTTTGAAAAGGATATTATTGTAAACGTCGCCGGTAAAGAAGGGCGGTTTACCGCTGAGTAACTCGTACATGACCGCCCCAACCGAATAAATGTCGGACTGGATGGTCAGCGCCTTCCCCTGTACCTGTTCCGGCGACCAGTACAGGATGATGGTCGATGAAGTGGTGTCCTGCACTAAATTTAAAGCGTGACGAATGGGCTCCGAAAGGCCAAAATCAATCAGCTTAATCTTTTTCTCTGCAGTTAAAACAATATTTGCCGGTTTTAGGTCGCGGTGCAAAATGTTCAAATTGTGGGCATATTCCAGACCATCAAGTATTTGTTCTGCAATCCAGCGCACTTCTTCTTCAGTAAAGCGCTGTTGTTCTTTTTTTAATTTTAATGTTTTCAGGGTATTGCCCGTTACGTGTTCTTCTTCAATGTAGGCTAAAGGCCCCTGCGTGTGCATGCCGTAAATTCTGGCAATTTTCGGATGGTCCAGAGCGGTTAACAGATTTACCTGTTCGGAAAGGTAGTTGAAAGCTTCGGCATCTTGTCTAATGCGTTGCGGAAACAGCAGAACGACTTTGACTTTGTTTTCGTTAATATCTTTGACTTTAAAGGCAAAACAGTGGCTGCGCCGTACCGGATTGCCGGTTATTTCAAAGCGGTCGTCAAAGCGGTAACCGATTTGCAGTTTTTTTAATGATGAATCCAGCGGGTAATTTGGTGATTTTTCCATGGTTCTAAAATCTCTAATGTAACCTGTTGTAAATAGTTTATTAATAAAATCATCAAGTTGCAATGGTAAGTTATTTAAGAGTGGAAAGTTTAAGAGGAATTTAGAATTAGGAACTGTAAATTGGGAACTTGTCTAAAGGTGTTTTCAGTGTGAAACTGTAGCTCCGCTTTCCAGAGCGGGTGCGAGCGACAGCGAGCTAAAAAATCCCGCAAAGGCGGAATTAACGACTCAGAGAGTCGTGTTACATTTTGGGGGGAACTGGGAATTTGGATAAGTGGCTCCTAAATTTCGAACATTGAACTGATCCATTCCCTACTTGCAGCGAAGAGTGGCCGAGGCGCAAGCCGAGGTCTGGATGGGTCGAAACTCTAATTTGGTTAAGAGTTAAGGGTTGAAGGGTTAAGAGTGTAGCCAACTTTGGAGTGCATCAACTGGTTTTTTGCAATAAACTCAGGATCGGATTTTTTGGGCAATGTTGACATTCCCCATCAATTTCCCTTTTAATCGGAGAAGGAGGAAGGGGAATTTCGTATTTCGAAATTCGAGCTTCGAATTTTTTAATTTTCTGGATGGAACAAAACAGCGTTGCTTTGGAACGTTTGAAAACCCATCCCTCTAACTCCCTTCCTTTTGCCAAAGGGAAGGGAGAACCGCAGCGTTGATTTGTAGGGCTTGACTTTAAAACATGGAACCATTTCCTTCATCGGATTTATTTTGGACAAAGGTACCAGGTGCATCTTTTACTCCAAAATCTAGAATGCAGAAGGGATTTTTTATTTAGTATTTCGAAATTCGAGTTTCGAATTTTTTAATTTTCTAGATGGGGCAAAACTCGAATTGGGTTAAGGGTATAAGGGTTAAGAGTAGTAAGAAAGGAGTTTTGGAGTGCATCGACTGTGTTTAAGCAAAAAATTCAGCATCGGATTCATTTAGCTTCATATTTACCATTTTATTAAATTAGTTTTGAATCTAATTTAAAATTTAAGGAGGTCCCAAATGGCAATTTCTACCTGTCATGGATGGATTGAAGTGCAGACGAAAGGTTTTAATGATATCATCAATATTACGCCACAAGTCAGGAAATTTGTTCAGGAAAAAAAATTAAAAGAAGGTCAGTTGCTCATCTTTATTAGTGGCTCTACCGCAGCCATTAGTACGGTGGAATACGAACCCGGTTTGCTTAAGGACATCCCGGAAATGATGGAAAAGATTGCGCCCATGAATAAACGTTACCATCATGACGATACCTGGCACGATGGTAACGGTTATGCCCATTTGCGTTCTACTTTAACCGGAACTTCGTTTACGGTTCCCGTAATAGATGGGCAATTGGTTTTAGGTACATGGCAACAAATTATTCTAATGGATTTTGATAACACCAGCCGAACGCGGCGCGTTGTCTTGCAATTTGTGGGCGAAATGGGATAAAGATTATGGTCTGCGGGCTAAAAAAATAGCACGACGTGGCCGGGGATAACCCTCTATGGTCAAATGATTATTCTCCGGATGTAGAAAATCGGGCAAAGATTCGAATTCCATCCAGGAAGTCTTTCGTTGTTCTTGTGTTGTGGTTAGACTGACATCGACCAAATGAATGTCTGAAAACGCTGCGCGTTTTAACCAGCTTTCTAATGTCAAAGGTGAAGGAATAAACCAGACATTGCGCATTTTAGCGTAACGCCCTTCGGGTACAAGCACGTAACCTTTTTCTCCTTCTACAATCAAAGTTTCCAACACCAATTGCCCCCCCGGTCTTAAAAGCGATTTTAGTTTAAATAAATGATCGAATGGGGAGCGACGGTGGTAGAAGACTCCCATGGAGAAAACAGTATCAAAGCATTGAAGATTTGAAGGCAGGTCGTCAATTCCCAATGGTAGTACCTGCACGGCTGGATCAGTAATGTACTTTTGCATGGCTGCAAACTGGTAAACGTATTTTAAATAGGGATCGAGGCCCATCACCAGACGGGCTCCTGCTCCGCGCATGCGCCAACAAAAGTAGCCATTACCGCTACCTACATCAAGCACTAAACGATCATTTAAAACATCAATATGATCCTTTAAACGATTCCATTTCATGTCCGATCTCCATTCGGTATCAATGTAAACACCGAAAAAGGAAATGGGCCCTTTGCGCCAGGGATGAAGACGACGTAATTGTACCATTAGATGATTCTTTTCATTTTGCTTAAGATCATTTCCCGTACCAATGCGAATGATGTTCTCATGTAAGACGATTTCAGATGGATGTGCCTGAGGTAATTGGTTCAAAACTTCTTCCCAGATTAAGATGTCTTTATTCTTCTGGGGTTGTAAAGCAGTCTCAATTTGTGTTTTTAATGTTTCGATCCAGTTTTCTGGTACATTAGCATGGTGCGAGAGGAGTTGTAAAAATGTACTGTAATCGATCATTTGATGGCCACCATGGAAATAAAGTTAAAATTCTGATACCATTGAAAACATTTTCTAAAACCAATACGTTGCAATCTTGTTTGATGGGCAGCGAAAGTTTCTGGTATGAGTACATTTTCAAGGGCATTACGTTTTTGACTAATTTCTAAGTTGCTGTAACCATGTGCTTTTTTAAAAGCCAGATGCAAAGCTTCCTGGAAGGCCTGTTCTTCAGAATTTTCAAAAATGATTTTCTCAGAAATAATTAACAAACCACCTGGTAACATGCCTTTGAAAATTTGTTGTAGCACGGTTTGCCGAGATTCAGGTGCAATGAACTGGAGCGTAAAATTCAGTACCACTACTGAAGCCCGGGTGATTTTTACATCTCTGAAATCGGCGCAAATTAAATGTACAGGGTGGATTATTTCTTTTAAATATTTCTTACTCTCTCTGATCATGGCCGGTGAATTGTCAATTGCAAAAATGTGGACATTCGATTTGTTGATGCCCTGGCTCATGGCTAAACTGGCGGCTCCTAATGAGCTACCTAAGTCGTAGCAGTGGCTGTTGGGTTGAACATGATAAGCCGTGAGTAAACTAATACCCTGTAAAATTTCTTTGTAGCCGGGAACCGAACGCGCAATCATGTCCGAAAAAACACGAGCCACCTTTTCATCAAATCTAAAACCACTGATTTGTTCCAGAGGTCTGGCGTAAATATTGTCTTTTACTGTCATTGTTGTTCACGTTTTTTATTAGGTTAGCAGAATTTAGCAAATAAAGTCATTAATCGAAAGTGGAGGAGATTGATTCAAAAAACAACTTCCAGATCCATGAAAGTTTGATTCACCACAGAGGACTCAATGGATTAAGTTAAAGGTGTAGTATGAGTTACAGTGTAAGAGGATTGTTTCCGTGTGATGTTAACAAATTGACCGGGAATTGAGTAAACGAGAACCATGTAATTTAAATTACTTTTCCCCTGGAGGCTCTTTAGCGAGCTCTACAGTAAAAAATATTAACACTCGAAAACATCCTACTTAAAACCACTATTCTGCTAAAATCTCAATTAATCGAGAAAGCTCGGCTTCGAAATCCTGTAATGACATGTAACGGTTCAATCGTTTGTGTTCTCGCCCATCAACGAAAATGATAATGGTTGGTACACTAAACACAAGATATTGCCCCCGGAGTTCAGGGGCTTTTTCAATATCCACATATTCAAAATGAACGTCGTTAAATTTCTGGCAAATTTGACGTACCTGTGGACGTAAAACCTTACACACATTACAACTTTCGGTAGAAAAATAGCCAACTGTGATCAAATGTTGCTGTAGTAAATCCTGAAATTCAATTAAAGTCATTTGAATAAACTCTTCAATTTTTTTTGAACTTGCTTACTTGCTTTTTTCTTTTCGGTTTTAATCCGGTTATTGATTTCATCCTGATGTTGCTTTAACTCGCTTTCAATCTTTTTGAGTTGTTGCTCATGCTTGTTAACCTGAAGTTGCAGCCATTGTTGCTTCTGTTCTACAAAAGCTAAAAATTTCTGTTGAGCCGGTTTGGTTCTCTTTTCTATCTCCTGACGCAAACGAGCCTGCGTTTTGGCCAGTTCACCACTAAGTTTCTTTTTAAACTGAGCCAGTAATAGATCATCCAGATTAGAATTAATTTTAATCTGCCAATGACCAGCCTGGCCGGTAATCCGGGCTTTAACATCCAATGAGGAAATTTGTTGTAGTGATTCCATAACCAACTGTTGGGCGTAAGTAAGTTTCTGTGAAGTTGTTGGAGCAAATGAGAGACGCCGGGCTACGAAATTGATTTCACTTAACACGGTATCGCCTATTAATTCCACCTTTGCCTGGAAATTTCCAACTCCTTTTTGCACCTTTGATGGCAAATAAGGTGAATTAGAGATTTGCGTATTATTTAATGAAAAACCCGCGTACTCAATGTTGAAAATTTCATGCGGTGTTTTGTTTAAGTAGTTTAAAGTTCCTTCTAAAACAAACGAACGATTACCAGCACTTTGCCCTTTGATCTTAATAATGGTTGGACGATTAATAAAGCGTTGATCAGAAATCAGGTCGGTTAAAACTCCGGACAATTGTAGCCCATCGTTTGTCTGACCAGAAAGTAAAATATGTTTAAGCCAAAAATCCGGGCGTCCATTGGGCGAGTAAAAGTAAATGTCCTGGCCCTTGAGTCTTGGGGGTTTTTCTTTAGCCGGTTTGTCCGACTGAATTTTATTAAGGTAATGGCGCGCGGTTTGCAAATAGTCAAGATATTGTTCAAAGCGATGGACCAGTGCAGAGCCAAATAACATTCGTGCAATATTTTGTCTGGATAGTTCAGGTAATTTGGCCATACGCAGGGCCTGTTTGTAATCATTTTCAATCCAGGATTGAATTAAAGACACGCTCTGCTGCACCTGGTTAATTCGTTTCGTGTTGTAGAAATGGAATCGGTTAAAAGTTTAATTTTTTTCTTAGCTTTCTTTAGAGTAGTTAGTGCCTTTTGCAGGCTCTTTAAATCTTTGATTTTTTGAGGATCAAGCTTTTTGATTTGTGTTTCAATTTCTTTTAATTCCTGATCATAGTCGCTCTGAGTTAGCCGTGTATTCCATTTCTGAAATGATTGATTTAAGGCTTTTTGCAGTGAATCGATTCTTTGTGGTGATTTCAATTCTAAGATATTGAGCACGCTATCGATGTTGGCTTGCTGTTTAATATTTTGCAAAGGTAGATTAC
>JAGHBR010000500.1 GCA_021160885.1 Caldisericaceae bacterium | reverse complement strand
GAATGACAGGTTTGGAGAATCCCCGATTTTTTCAAAGGTTTCAAAGATTAAAATACTATAAAATTAAACACAGGTTTTATGTAAACGATTATGAGGTATTAAATTTTAATTGAAAGGAATGGGGATGAAAAAATTAAGTTCCGTTTTTTTTATGATAGCTTTTAGTGTGCTACTGGTAAATTCACTGTTCGCACAATATGCAGGGGATCCTTTTCAGGCGCCTGTCCAGTTAGGTAGCTATATTACGCACGGTGCAGCCTGGGGAGACTATAATAATGATGGCTATGACGACCTCTATTTTTCAAATGGAGAACAGGGCTTTCTGTGGGTCAATCATTTATATAGAAATAATGGAGATGGTACTTTTACCAAAGATAGTTTGGCCGGTACTATTGTATCAGATCAGTTCACTTCTGGCGGGGGGGCCTGGGGCGATTTTGACAACGATGGTGATCTTGATCTGGTAATTGGTGATCCTTTTACCCATGGTTCATTCCCAACAAATTATTCGAAAGTCTCATTATATGTTAATAATGGTAATGGAACGTTTAGTACGGGGGCAAATCCGGATTTAACCAATGAGGAATCCAGCCGCAGTAAAGTTGTGGCCTTTTGGGGAGATTGGAATAATGATGGCTATCTGGATGCTTTTGTGAGTAATGCCACCTTTTTTGGTACCGGGTCGAATCATTCCTTGTTTACCAGTAATCAGAATGGCACATTTACCGAAGAGAGCAACAATTTAGCCAATGGTACATCGGCACGGGCCGGAGGCAGCTGGGCGGATTTCGATGGTGATGGCGACCTGGATTTAGTAACCATTTCCGGAGCAGTTGGACAGAAAACGGTACTTTGGGTTAACACTGGCAACGATTTTGTTGATTATGTTTTAGTCAATAGTGGTGAAACCGAGGGCAGAACTTCGGAAACAGCCAGTTGGGGCGATTATGATAATGACGGCGACTTAGATTTATTCATCGGAAATGCTGGAGATACTCCCGATGTGCCGGAGGCCAATCTGTTATTCCGTAACGATGGTCTGGATAGTAACGGTGACCCAGTGATGACCCTGATGGATGCTTCGGCAGGAGACATTGCTACGGATGTGGACTTAAGTCTCTGCAGCGCCTGGGCTGATTTTGACAATGACGGAGACCTGGACCTTTTTGTTGGTAATGATGGCGGTTACGCGGCCGGCTATCGTAGCAGGCTTTATGTAAATAATGGGGACGGAACATTTACAAAAAAAACCAATACGATTGTTGCCGATAGCTCCAGTTTTGCCCGCAGCGCAGCCTGGTCTGACTTTGATTTGGATGGTGATATGGATCTGGTTGTTGGACGCGATGGGCCAAATCGGTTATTTGTCAATAATGGCAATTCGAATAGTTTTGTTGAAATTAAGCTGAAAGGCGTTAATGCCAATAAATCAGCTATTGGTACCATTGTTCGTGTAAAAGCAACCATTAATGGTGAACCTGTCTGGCAAATGCGCGACGTTAATTCACAAACCGGGCATGGAAGTCACAATAGTTATCGGTTGCATTTCGGACTTGGCGATGCTTTCGAGATCGATTCTCTGGTCATTGAATGGGCTGGCTCGAATCGGGTAGATGTTTACGAAGGAGTTTCTGCAAATGATTTTTATGAATTTACGGAAACAGAGCCCAGCGCTCTGGAAGAGAATGCTCAACAAATAGTGAAACAATTTCAAATTCTTCCCAATTATCCGAATCCATTCAATCCAGTTACAAACCTGAGATTTGTACTTAAAGAAAAGAGCAGAATTAAAGTTGATTTAATGAATTCCAACGGACAAAAACTGACCACCATTTATCATGGGCTCCGGCCTGCCGGTTTGAACGCCATTAGTTTTAACGCGAATAAATTTGCCAGTGGTCTTTATTTCGTTCGCTATAAAAGCGGCAAGTTTGAAAAGTTTCAGAAAATTCTTTTGGTAAAATAAGGGCTGGAGAAACCTTTGACAAAATCAATTAGGATGTCATCCCCGCGCAGGCGGGAATCCCAAATTATTGTAAACATTAGATCCCGCATCAAGTGGGGAATGACAGGTTTGGAGAATTCAAAGGTTTCAATGTTGAACTTACAATTTATTAAGGGGCGCTTTTTGTGCCCCTTTTTATATTCTTGATAAACTTATCTGTGATTTTTAACACTTAAGATAAATTTTTTCCTCCGCATATTTAAATTGATTAATTTTTAAGGAGGTAAAAATGTTTTTAAAAAAAATGCCCTTTTTGATCTTCATCATTTTTAGTTTTCTCCATGCTCAATCAGATCCGTTCGAAAATCCGATTATTTTGTATGATGAAACGGATGAAAGCATTGGCGTGGCTATTGCTGATTACAATAATGATGGCTGGGACGATGTTTTCATTACCAGAGGAAGTTCTGTAGATGGTACTCCCAGAACAGACTTATTGTTTAAAAACAATACGGGTACTTTAGTTTTTGAAGGCACTGCCGGTTTAACGACCATGAATCAATTGTCAGTAGGAGCCAGTTGGGGAGATTATAATAATGATGGATATCTCGACCTTTATGTAGCGACAGCCAAACCTGGTGCTTTCCCAACTATTCCCATTCCCAATAATATGCTTTACATGAATAATGGAGATGGTACTTTTACATTGATCACAACGCCGACAAATCCTTTAGCCATGGATTCTATTGATTCCAGGGCAGTAGGCTGGGGAGATCGTAATAATGATGGTTTAATCGATATGTTCATTAATAATGGTACGGTGAATTTCGGCTGGAATCAACAACAACCGAACAGCATGTACACCAACATTGACGGCATCAATTTTCATCGTGATAGCGTATCTGAAGTAGGGTATATCGTGAGTGATAGTTCTAAGCCGAACCCGCCGGATCCATTTTCATATAAAACATTTGCCGCTTCTTTCGGTTGGTGTGATTACAATAATGATGGCTATGCCGATATTTTCAATTGTGAAGGCTTTCATTCGGGAGGCGCTCGCAACAGACTCTGGAAAAATGATCATGGTAATGGTTTCATCGAAACCTTAAATCACGTTTTTTGGGATACCACAGGCGGCATTCGTTACGCCAGCGGCGGTTGTAGCTGGGGCGATGTAAATAACGATTTGAAATTTGATCTTTTTGTCACCAATCAGATTGACAGCCCGGCTGGCAACAATTTCCTTTATCTGAATTACAGTACAACAACAGTGGATTCATTTTACTTTTTACGGGAAAACGCAGGCGATTTGTTCAACGACTGGTTTTACTCGCAAGGTTCAGTAATGGCTGATTTTGACAATGATGGCGATATAGATATTTACACTACCAGTAGAGGATCAGATCCGGAAGACCTTTCACGCTTATATTTAAATTCCGGCTATCCGGATTATCAATTTAGTGCAGTAAGCAGCGTAGTGGAACAGCTTGACCCTGGCGACGGTACTGAACGGGGAAACGGGCGCGGGGCCGCTGCAGCTGATATTAATGGCGATGGTTCGTTGGATTTAGTTGTTGCGCATATAGGCAAACCTTTGCTCTACCTTAACAAAGGGAGTAGCTACAATTTTGTGAAGATAAAGCTTCAGGGTAGAAGTGGTTACACCAATCAAATGGCTATTGGCGCCAGAGTCAAAGTTATAGCAAATATTCCTGAACAGGGAGGCAAAACCAGACAAATTAGACAGGTGGCTGCCATTACTGGTGCCCTGGCGCAGGATAGTCCAACTTTGCATTTTGGTCTGGGGTCGGCATTTAATATCGATACTCTAATAGTTGAGTGGCCGGTCTCTGGTCAGGTAGATGTGTACACAGATTTACCTGCTAATGATACGTACAATTTGATGGAAACGGAACCATCCGCTTTGAACGAAAACAATAAATTGGAACCAGAAAACTATTCCCTGGGTCAAAATTATCCCAACCCTTTTAATCCAGAAACTAATATTCCCTTTGTCTTGCCCAGAGCAGAGCATGTTACCATTGAATTATTTGACCTGAAGGGAGAAAAGATTTCAACTATTTACAGCGGACAGCGTCTTGCCGGGAAAAATGTTGTACGCTTCAGACCAAAAGGATTAAGTTCAGGTGTTTATTTTTACACATTAAAGGCTGGTACATTTAAACAAACTCGCAAATTAATGATTTTGAAATAAGGATCAAAAACTAAAAATCATTTTCAAACGGATGAATCAACAAAAATAGGGCTGTCCTGAGGCAACCCTATTTTTTTGGAATTTTTAATTGCTGCTAATTTTTAATCGATTTGACAGAAAACACAGATTTTTTCTAAAATCCCTTGTAATATATTGCTGAATTTAAGTTGTCACAAATTGGGTCGAAGTTTGTAAACGATTTGAAAAAGACAATTTTATTTGTTATTTACTGGTAATTCGATTAAACTAATTTGAACTCTGGAAAAGGGAGGAGTAAGATGCCTGGGAAAAAACGAATTATAAGTTCTTTTTTTATTTTAATAATCCTTTCTTTTATCTTTAATTGTTCCGGCCCGACAAGAATAGTAAAGCGAGTACAGGTTGATGAAGCCATTGATATTAGCGGACATTGGAATGATACAGATGCTCGTATGACCGCTGAATCCATGGTGCAGGATGTACTTTCCAGACCCTGGCTTCAAAATTTTATTGAACAGAATGGAAGGCAGCCTGTGGTCATTGTTGGATATATTAGAAATCGTACCAGTGAGCATATTGAAACCGACATGTTTATCAAGCACATTGAAAGAGAACTGTTAAATTCCGGACAGGTGCAGTTTGTTGCTTCGGATAAGGAACGCCAAGCACTGCGTCGCGAACGGTTAGATCAGCAAAGTTTTGCGTCGCCAGAAACAGCCAAAGAATTAGCCAATGAATTGGGTGCCGATTTTATGCTTCAAGGAGTAATTACTTCTGTAACCGATTCCTTTGAAGGCCGAAGGGTGGTTAAATACCAGGTGAATCTGGAATTGATTGACATTGAGAAGAATACCAAGGTTTGGATTGGGCAGAAAGAGATTAAGAAATATATTGAACAAAAAAAATACAAATGGTGATGAGTGACCTCTGAAATTTCCAATATTTAGGGTGTTTTATGAAATCATCTAAAAGGCTTGGTCTATTAATTTTAATCTTTTTGCTTTTAGCTTGTGCCTCGTCTATCCGCCAGTCACAATATTTTGATGGTGTTGTGGCAGACCTAAGCCATGAGAATTACAAATTAGCTCTAAAGAAAATTGAAGAGGCTAAAAAGCTTTCTCTCTATCGGCAAAAAGATCGGGTTCTCTACTATCTGGATTTGGGTGTTACCTATTTCTATCAGGGAGATTACCAGCGTAGTAACGCCTATTTTGAAAAGGCAGAACAGGCCATGGAAGAACTTTTTACGCGAAGTATTTCTCAAGCCGCCATGTCTTTTTTTCTGAATGACCTGACCATGGACTACTATGGGGAAGTCCATGAAAATCTTTACGTTAATGTTTTTAAAGCGATAAACTACATTAAACTCGATAGGTTTGATGATGCCTTTGTGGAAATCAAACGTGTAGATATTAAACTTCGTGAGCTGGAAGATCGTTACCGAGAACTGGTTGATAAATACAATCAGGCAGATACAACGGCTATTAATTTTCAATATCAGGCGCCCAAATTCTACAATGATGTGCTGGCCCATTATCTGGCTTATTTGATTTATCGCGCCGAAGAACGATTCGACGACTGCCGCATTGAATTGGAAAAAATTGATCAGGCTTTTAAGTTAGAATCTGACGTTTATTATTTCGACAAACCTTCTTTTTTAAAGCAACCAAACCTAAAATATGACAAGACTTTTCTGAATATCATTGGTTTTGTGGGGCGTGGGCCAACCAAAATTGCAGTTGGCGGTCTGATTACTACCTACAAAGATTATTTAGGTATTAGCGATTTAAGTGTGCCGATTGCACTGCCCCGTATTCCTTTTCCGGGCATGAAGGAAGGCTATCATTTTAAATTTGCCTTTCCGATGATGGTTAAAGGAAAAAGTAAGATTAACAGGGTGGAGGTAGCCATTAACGGACAGCATATTGGCTCGCTTGAATTATTGGAAGACATGGGCAAAGTGGCTTTAAAGACTTTCCAGAGTAAACAGAAAATTCTTTATTTAAAAACCCTGGTTAGAACTGTGACCAAAGGAATTCTGGCAGCCAAAGGCAAGAAAAAATTACGCAAAGAACTGAAAACCGATGGTTTATTTGGCGCTTTGCTGGATGCAAGTGTTGATTTAGCTGTAGATGCCACCGAACAACCGGATTTACGTACCTGGAAAACGATGCCCGGCCTCTGTCTGGCCGGAGAATTTGAAACAGAACCTGGAATGCACCAAATCAGAGTTACTTGCTATGGTTCAGGGAATCAAATTCTTTACCAAAAGGAATTTAATTCTGAAATAAAAAGAAATAACATCAATCTTATCCATTTTGCAACTATTCAAT
>JAGHBR010000405.1 GCA_021160885.1 Caldisericaceae bacterium | reverse complement strand
CTTTTTAAGCAATTCATCCACGCCTGCCTGTAAATTGGCTGCCCGCGCTTTTTGTAATTCCTTTTCCAGCTGGCGTTTTTCATTAAGCAATTGTTCAACTTTTTCTACCAGATTTTCATTGGTGGCGTTCAAGGCTTCGGTTAACTGCTGTAAAATCTGCTTATTGTTCTGGATGTATTCCACTGCCTTCTCGCCTGTAATGGCTTCAATGCGACGCACACCGGCGGCAATTCCGGCTTCGTAAAGAATAATGAAGGCACCAATTTCGCCGGTCGCTTTAACATGCGTACCGCCACACAATTCAAAACTGAAATCGTCAATCTTGATGGTACGCACCACGTCGCCGTACTTTTCGCCAAACAGGGCCATGGCGCCTTTTTTCTTGGCTTCGGTAAATTTTTCAAACGAAATCTGAAGTGGAATATTCTGCTGAATCTTTTGATTTACGATGCGTTCGATCTCACGAATCTGGTCTGCAGTCAATTTATCGTAATGGGTAAAATCGAAGCGTAAACGATCCGGTTCAACCAGTGATCCGGCCTGGGTTACATGCGTGCCCAGTACGCGTCGTAAAGCGGCATGCAGCAAGTGCGTGGCCGTGTGGTTCTTTTGGGTGCTGCGTCTGGCCGAAGAAACAACTTCGGCTAATACTTTGTCCGATTTGGGTTGAAAATTTTCAACCAATTCACAAATATGAATAATATGATCACCTTCTTTTTGCGTGTCCAGTACCTGCAGCGTAAAATTTTCGCCTTTGATGGCGCCCCTGTCGCCAACCTGACCGCCTGATTCAGCGTAAAAAGGCGTATCTTTTAAAATCACCTGCAAATGTTGTTCAGTTTTGCGGTAACGCATTATGTGTGTTTCAATAGCGAGTTCGTCGTAACCAACAAAGCGGGAATCCGGGCCTTCGTTCATTACCACCCAATCCTGCTCACTTTCGGCCATCACAAATTTGGAAGACGCCCTGGCTCGTTGACGCTGCAATTCCATCTGTTCTTCAAAGCCTTTCATGTCCAGAGTCAGGCCGTTTTCCTCAGCCAAAATGCGCGTTAAATCAACCGGAAAACCGTAGGTGTCGTACAGGCGAAACACTTCGTGTCCGGGGACGACCAGTTCGCCACGGCTTTTTAAATCATCTTTTATTTTTTCGAAAATTTCCAGCCCACGATCGAGGGTGTGGTTAAAATGCTCCTCTTCCGAACGGATGACGGTCATGATGTGTTCCTGGCGTTCACGAATTTCGGGGTAAACATCGCCCATCATTTCAACCACTTTGGGAACCAGTTTGTAGATGAAAGGTTCGTGCATGTTCAGTTTGCGGCCATAACGGGCGGCGCGCCGCAAAATCCTGCGCATCACATAGCCGCGCCCCTCGTTTGATGGCATACCGCCATCAGCAATGGAAAAGGTTATCATGCGAAGGTGGTCGGCAATGACACGGAAAGCCATTTGTTCTTTAGAACTGTGGTAGTCCTGCCCGACTAATTCGCCGATGGCCTGCAAAATAGGCATGAAAACATCGGTATCGTAATTTGAATTTTTACCTTGCAATACGGCTACCAAACGTTCAAAACCAGCGCCGGTGTCCACGTGTCTGGCTGGCAATGGATGCAACTCACCCTTTTCATCCCGATTGAACTGGATGAACACCAGATTCCACAGTTCAATGTAACGACCGCAATCGCCATTCACATCACAGGTGTGTTCCTGATCTTTCATGTCACAAAACTCTTCACCTAAGTCAATGTGGATTTCAGAACAGGGACCGCAGGGGCCTACCGGGCCCATTTCCCAGAAGTTGTCTTTATCGCCAAAGCGCAGCACACGTTCTGGGGCAATGTCGGTCACTTTTGTCCACAATTCTGCGGCTTCATCATCCGTATGATGAACCGTGGCGTAAAGTTTTTCTTTGGGTAATTTCCAGACCTCGGTTAACAATTCCCAGGCCCATTCAATGGCTTCTTTTTTGTAATAATCACCGAATGACCAGTTACCCAACATTTCAAAAAACGTGTGGTGATAGGTATCGCGGCCTACTTCTTCCAGATCGTTATGCTTGCCGCTCACCCTGATACACTTTTGCGAATTAACCGCACGGGTGTAATCGCGCTTGCCTTTTCCTAAAAAAATATCTTTAAATTGATTCATGCCTGCATTAGTGAACAGAAGCGTCGGATCATCCTGAGGAATAACCGGAACGCTGGGCACAAAGGTGTGTCCTTTTGAAATGAAAAAATCAATAAATTGTTGTCGTATTTCATTGGCTGTCATTATTGTTCTCCGTATTTTTAATTAGTTGCCAAATATATGCGCAATTTCTGTTTATTACCAATAAAATTTGATTGAAAAATATGTTCGACTTTGTTTATATTTGATTAAGTTTAAATTTTTTAATCCATCTTAATCGTTAAAACTTGGAACCTTTAACAAAAACAGGCAAATAAATATTTAAACCATTAAAATTCAGGGGATCGAGTTGCGTTCCATTTTATTCATAGACGATGACAAACAGACTTTAATTTTGGCCAAGTTGTATCTGGAAAAAGAAGGTTTTGAAGTGCATGCCTGCGCGGATACGGAAAAGGCCAGAAAAATTTTACAAAACACTAAGATCGATTTCATTATTACCGATGTTGGTTTGCCAGGTGAGAATGGATTCCAGTTTTACGACTGGTTACAAAGCCAGCCGGACTATCGGGAAATTCCCGTTTTGTTCATCTCGGCTCATGCTGTTGGCTTTGACGAACATCTGACAAAACATCGGGATCGTTTTATTGCCAAACCAATTTTTTTCCCGGATTTGATTGAACGCTTGAAAAAGGAATTACCTTAAAAAGGAGCAGCCAGATGACTCTGTGGCAAAAAGTACTACTTTACCTTGGACTGTTACTCATCGTTTTAAGTTTTGTGTGGCCTTATTTAAACAAGATTCCTTTTGGCCGTCTGCCCGGCGACATTTACATTGACAAGCCAAATTTCAAATTGTTCTTCCCGATTACTTCCATGCTGCTTTTAAGCGCCATTATTTCGTTCATTTTTTGGTTATTTAGAAAATAATCGCCACCAGATTGGAAAGTTCGAATGCTCTAATGAAACCTTTGAAAAAATCATTAAAAATGTCATTCCCACGCAGGCATGTCATTCCCGCGCAGGCGGGAATCCCATTATAAGCATTAGATTCCGCATCAAGTGCGGAATGACGACAGGTTTGGAGAATACACGGTTTTTTCAAAGGTTACTAATCGTTATGAAGGAAAAAAACTGGGAAACACAAGCGTCGATTAGACCTCAATTAATTCGGTGGCATTCGGTGTGCTTCGGTGGCTCATTCATTTAATTGACATTACATTGCCATCGATTAATTACATTAAAAACCATTCAGCATTCAGCATTCAACATTTAAAATTCAAAATTTCTAAAGCGTTCGGTGTGCTTCGGTGGCTCATCTTCACGACAACTTAGTTGGTTTAGAAATCAGCAATCTCTAATCGGTTGTCAAATCTTCAACGATCGGTTGAATCGTTTCCCAGGTAAAGCCTCGCTGCTGCAAAAAGGCAACTAATTTTTGCCTGATATTTGGTTTAGCCGATTTTTTAAGAGAAGCCCACTTTTTGCTTGCCAATTCCTGACAAACCTGACGCTGTAATTCTGGTGGATAATTCTCTTCTAATGCCTGGTCAATAGCCGAATCAGGAAGCCCTCGTTCAAAAAGCTTGCTTTTAATTAGATTGGGACCATAGCGTTTTAAATGGATGGCATCCTGAACGAATTGCACCATCAGCTGTACATCATTTAAGTAGCCTTTGTCCTCTAAATGTTGCAGCGCTTTGTTTATAATTCCCGGATCATAGCCTTTAACTTTCAATTTGCGTTGTAATTCTTTCTGAAAATGACCACGGCGGCTTAAAAAACGATAGGCTTGTTCCAGGCAGCGCTGAAGCTGATCAAAGGTATGGATCTCCTGCAAGAAGGCATCGCTTACATCCATTCCTTTTTGCAGACGAAAATGTAGCAACGTCTCTTCCTTGACGGTCATTAAAAGGAGGTCTTCGGCGTAAAGATGGTAAAGCGGTTTGTTTTTTGAGGCGCGTTCGATCTTAGTAATTTGCATGATTTAGAAGAATAAAACTCTCCGGCAGTATTTCAAACCGGAGAGTTTCAGATTTTATTTTTCGCTTTCTTCTTTGGCTTCGTTTTCGTCCTGTTCAAGGCCTAATTTAATGCGTACCTGTTTTTCAATTTCCTGAAAGACTTCCGGATTTTCCCGTAAAAAGACTTTTACATTTTCACGTCCCTGGCCTAACCGCAATTCATTGTACGAAAACCAGGTGCCGGATTTCTGTACAATGCGAAAATCAACAGCTTTGTCCAAAACATCCCCTTCTTTGGAAATACCCTGATCGTACATGATGTCGAACTCGGCTTCACGGAAAGGAGGAGCCATCTTGTTTTTAACCACTTTAACGCGTGTGCGGTTGCCTACCATTTCATTACCCACCTTAATCGTTGCAATACGCCGGATGTCCAAACGAATGGAAGTGTAAAATTTGAGCGCCCGACCGCCGGTTGTAGTTTCCGGGTTGCCGAACATAACGCCTAATTTCTCACGAATCTGGTTAATGAAAATAACGCATGTGTTAGATTTGCTAACTGTTCCGGTAAGCTTACGTAAGGCCTGCGACATCAAACGTGCCTGCAGCCCCATGTGCGAATCTCCCATTTCACCTTCGATTTCGGCTTTGGGCACCAGTGCGGCGACTGAGTCCACGACAATCACATCCAGAGCGCCGGAACGCACCAGTGTTTCTACAATTTCCAGGGCCTGTTCTCCATGATCTGGTTGACTGACCAGCAGGTTAATAGTGTCCACACCCAATTTTTTTGCATAACCAGGGTCTAAAGCGTGTTCCGCATCGACAAAGGCGGCCAGACCACCGCGCTTTTGTGCTTCGGCAATGATGTGCAGAGCCAGTGTCGTTTTACCGGAGGATTCCGGCCCGTAAATTTCCGTGATTCGGCCGCGCGGCACCCCGCCAATTCCTAAGGCGGCATCTAACGAAACCGAGCCGGTTGGAATGACATCAACCTGTATCTTGGCCCTGTCGCCCAGGCGCATGATAGCGCCTTTACCAAAATTGCGTTCAATCTGCGAAACCGCTATTTCAATAGCTTTTATTTTTTCTTTATTGCTGCTCATAGATGATTCTATCTCCTCAAAATCTTGATTCAGTTACAATTCTAAATATAGTGAGATAATGGCAAAATAAAAAGTGTTTTAAAACGGAATTTAAATTTTTTCAGAATAATTTTGTCTCTTTGAACAATTTTGGATTACATTTCTGGCTTATTAACTTTTGCGACACCTCCAGTCAAAAGGGAAAAGCTTTACGAATTAATATAAGAAAGTTTAAATTAAATTGTAGAACGATTTCATCGAAAGCATGATTAATAATCACAACAATAGATTTTGTGCGGGTCTAGAATACGAACTTGTTTGCTTAAGATCCCCCCCTTTAATTCTCCCCTTATTAAGCAGGCTGTTGCAGATTATTTTTCATAGATTATCCAAATTTCGTATATTTTGAGCGACACATTGATCATCAATTAAGGAAGTTTTATGGGCTTTAAACCTTACAATCGTTCACAGATGAGCCTCCTTG
>JAGHBR010000034.1 GCA_021160885.1 Caldisericaceae bacterium | reverse complement strand
GTGTAAAGAATTTCGACAGCCATTAGAGTTAGTAAAATCCGATCGATTAATTTTAAAACGCCATGAATAAAATCTGCGCTTTGGAATGTTTGACTGACACAAGGAGCGCATTGTAAACTAAAATACCGATGGTAATTACCAGAAGCAGGCCAATGATTAAATAGATTAGCTTTTCGAACCAGCCAAATGATTTTTCAACAAAAGTTTGTTTGCTTGTTTCCATGGTAAGCTCCTTCTTAGAACCAAAGATAAAAATATTTTAAAAAATCAATAATTAGGGGGGAAAAGCTGACAATTCATAAAATTTGAAAAGGTACAGTCCAGATCTTTTAAGCATCAACCGGGCAATGTAATTTTTTAAGGAAAACATAGGCCGACAGGCTTAATAATCCAAAAGCAAATAAAATAATTACCGGCGAAATCAGGTGAAACAAGGCGCCGGTGACTAAAGGGAACACCGAAGAGATAATATTCATTGCTCCAAAAACACCGCTGAAAAGTACGCGGTTTTCGTCGTTAGAAATTTCCAGTAACCCGCCTTCAATTGAAATTTTGTAAGCGCTTATGCCGCAGCCAACGTAAAAGAAAAACAGGTAAAGAATAAAAATGAATTTTGTACTCAAGATTATAAAAGCAAAACAGGGCATGAAGCCGATTAATAAAATCGTAATCTTAAACAGCCCCTTAAATCCTTTGCCTTTAACAATTTTTCTCCAGAACCAGTTGGACAAAATCATACCTGCATATTGAAAGAGCAGCAAATTACCAATTAAAAAACCAGAAAACTCAAATCTGCCTTTTAATGAACCTGTAATAAAGGGGATTAAAATCATGGAAGCCGAAAGAGCATTGGCGATTAAAATAAGATTGAGAAGATTCTTATTTTCTTTTAGTATGCGTGGAATGTTTTTTAATAGAATTACAACAGAATAACTCTGGCTTTTTAAGGGAACCGGTTTTTCTTTAAGTACCCAGAATCCTAA
Source organism: Caldisericaceae bacterium (assembly GCA_021160885.1). Lineage (GTDB taxonomy): Bacteria > Calditrichota > Calditrichia > Calditrichales > Calditrichaceae > Caldithrix. The sequence continues at coordinate 4,508 of JAGHBR010000034.1, read as the reverse complement.
AGAAGCGACCAATAACATGCCGCTGGCCATAAAAAACAATTGCACATAATTGGCCGGAAAAGTCCGCTGACTCAAAATAATATTAACCACAACCGCAGAAAGGGCCAGCCCCAGGGCGCTTAATGCCTGTTTGGTGACAATCAAATGTTTGCGCCGGTCACCGCTAAAGCTCAGGCCCAAAAGATGGGTGTAAGAAAGGCCGGCAAAGGCGCCGCTAAAGGTAAACAGCAGCATCCACAAATAGACATTAATAATAAATGGTACAAAGTCAGGATGGTGTAAAAACCAGAAAATAGTGCCCCCAATACCGGCTAAGGCTAAAACGCGTAAATTAATGCCTAATAAAAGGTAAGGTTTTTTGAGGGGGCGTCCTCTTAGAAAGGGCGTAAACACCAACTGCGAAACCAGCGGAATGCCGATCGACAAAAAAGTCAAGATGCCAATATGCCACATGGCGCCCCCGGCTTTAACGATTAAGGCCGGCAGCACGGTGTTGTAATCTGTAAAAGCAGAAGTAAAGGAAAACCAGAGGGCATGCCACAAAAATCCGTAATAATTCCTTTTTTCCACTTTCCTGCTTTCCTTTTCAAATAATTTGTAATTGGATGAAGGGGCTAAATTTAAGTTACAAAATAAAAGGAAAAAGGCTTTAAAAAAATTAAAGTTAGCCATCGGTACAATATTTGCTTTTACCGGGAAAAAAAAGTAAATTTATTAGTTTTAAACAAATTATGTGCAATAGGAGGTTTTTTTCGAATGGTAAAAACTGAAATAAAAAAATTATCGAGTTCTAAGCGTGAGTTGAAAGTGACGCTGCCCAAGGGAAAGGTTGATGAAATTAGAGAAGATCAAGCTAAGAAAATTCGCAAAGAGGCGCAGGTGCCTGGTTTCAGAAAAGGCAAAGCTCCACTGGGCATGGTTAAAAAACGTTATGCCAGCCTGATTGAAGCTTACAGTCTGGAAAAGGCAGTTGAAAAAAGTTTAGAATTGGCCAGCGAGCAGGAAAATCTTGAAATTTTGGGAACGCCAGAAGCCAAAGAAGTAAATTTCGATGACGATGGCAATCTGGTGTCTCAGATTGAATTTGAAACTTATCCGGAAATTGAGCTTAAAAAGTACAAAGGAATTGAGCTCATACGTGATAAATACGTGATTACCGATCAATTGGTGGAAAACAATATTCAACAATTGTTAAAAGAACGCGCCGAAATTTCTTCCAGCGATGGCCCGGTTGCCGAAGGCAATCTGGTTAAGGTAGATATGCAGGAATTGGATGAATCGGGTGTGCCGGTAGTTGGCCGCAAATATGAAGACGTGGAGTTTAAAGTTGGTGAAGGACGTTTTGACAAAGAGATTGAACTGCAATTGGTCGGCGCAAAAAAAGGTGAAACTAAACGCGTAGAAAAAGTTTATCCGGAAGATTTTCCGCAAAAAGAATTTGCCGGAAAGAAAGAACTGTACGACATTACCGTAAAAGAGATTTCCATTGAAACGCTTCCGGAATTAAATGATGAATTTGTGCAGGAACTAGGCGACGAATCCTTAAAAACCGTTGAAGATTTGAAGAAACGCATTCGGGAGAATCTTGAACGGCGCTATGAAGATGAGTCTGAAGCCCGTCTGGAAGACGATCTGATCCAGACGTTACTGTCGGAGAACGAATTTGATGTACCCAAAGCCATGGTAGATAATTATTTAAATAGTTTGGTTCGCAACGCCAAAATACAATTTCCTGATGCCAGAGAAGAGGATTTGCGCAAGGCTTACCAGGCCAATGCCGAAACCATGGTGAAATGGTATTATTTCATGGAAAAAGTGGCCGAAGCTGAGAACATTGAAGTGACGGACGAAGAGATAGATAAATTACTTGAAGAAACTGTAGTAAAGGAAGAAGACCGTAAAAAGATTAAAGAAAATCCCAATCAAATGTTGCGGATAAAAGATGATCTGTTCTATGAAAAGGTCAAAAACTTTCTCTTGGAACAGGCCGAGATTAAAGAAAATGAAATTGTACTCGATTGATAAACGAGTAAAAAGCACATAGAAAGGAGCAGGCATATGCCACTGGTTCCCATAGTCATAGAACAAACCGGACGTACAGAACGGGCGTATGACATATATTCCAGATTGTTAAAAGAACGCATTGTCTTTTTGGGTACGCCCATTGATGACAATGTGGCCAGTCTGGTAATTTCGCAATTATTGTTTTTAGAAGCCGAAGATCCAAATAAAGACATTTATCTTTACATTAATTCACCTGGCGGTATTGTTTCTTCCGGGTTGGCAATTTACGACACCATGCGCTACATCAAACCTGATGTGGTAACCACCTGCATGGGGCAGGCCGCCAGCATGGGAGCTGTTTTGCTGGCCGCAGGTACCAAAGGCAAACGTTACGCCTTACCTCATACCCGGATTATGATCCACCAGCCGTTGGGTGGGGCCGAAGGCCAGGCCTCGGACATTGCCATTGCCGCAAACGAAATTTTGCGCATTAAAAAAGTGCTTAATCAAATTTTAGCCGATGCCACTGGCAAACCCATCGAAACAATCGAAAAAGATACCGATCGTAATTATTTTATGTCGGCTGAAGAAGCCAAAGAGTATGGTATAATTGATAAGGTATTAACTTACCGCAAGGAAGAGGGAGCAAAGGGGAAGAGTAAATGAGCAAATCTTTTAGAGGACCGATTTTTCGTTGTTCTTTTTGTGGCCGCTCCGCTGAGGAAGTGGACAGCTTGATTTCCGGGCCGGATGTTCATATTTGTAATTATTGCGTGCAAAGCGCCAACGAAATCATTGCCCGGCATCAGAAAAAGGCGGCCATTACCAAACAGCAAAATTTAATTCCGCCGCACAAAATTAAAGAGGAATTAGACCAGTACGTCATCGGGCAGGAACGTGCCAAGCAGATTTTGTCTGTCGCGGTTTACAATCATTACAAACGAATTAACAACATTGGCCAGGCCCAGGATGTGGAAATCGAAAAGAGTAATATTTTGTTGATCGGTCCTACCGGAACTGGTAAAACCCTGCTGGCGCAAACCCTGGCCAAAATACTGCAGGTTCCCTTTGCCATTGCCGACGCTACGGTGTTGACCGAAGCCGGTTATGTTGGTGAAGACGTGGAAAATATTCTGGTTCGGCTTTACCAGGCGGCCAACTTCAATGTTCAGGAAACACAACGCGGTATCATTTACATCGATGAAATTGACAAAATTTCGCGAAAAGACGGCAATCCGTCAATTACACGCGATGTTTCCGGGGAGGGCGTGCAGCAGGCCCTGTTAAAAATTTTGGAAGGTACGGTTTCCAATATCCCGCCCAAAGGTGGCCGCAAGCATCCGGAACAAAATCTGGTAGCGATTGACACTAAAAATATTCTGTTCATCGTTGGCGGCGCTTTTGAAGGGCTGGAAGACATTATTCTGCGTCGCATTGGTGAAAAGAACATTGGTTTCGAAAAAACATTGAGCGAAACGCACAATTTGAGTAAAAGCGAACTTTACGCCATGGTTGAGCCGGAAGACTTGTTACAGTATGGCTTAATTCCGGAATTGATTGGCCGCTTACCGGTCATTGGAACCTTGAATGAGATCGATGAAAAAGCGCTCTATTCCATTTTAACGGAACCAAAAAATGCGCTGGTTAAACAGTACAAACAGTTGATGAAGATGGAAGGTATTGAACTGGAATTTGAAGAAGGCGCATTAAGGGCTGTTGTGGCCAAAGCTCTGAAACGCAAAACCGGCGCCCGATCATTGCGCTCCATCATGGAAGATGTAATGCTGGACATCATGTTCAAAGCGCCTTCTATGGAAGGCTTAAAAGCTGTTACGGTTACTGAAGAAGTGGTTACTAAAAAGAAAGAGCCGATTTATGTTTTCAAGAAGAACAAAAAAAGCGCGTAAAAAATTGATTTTTGCCAATAAAATTAGCGGAGCCATGCTCCGCTTTTTAGTCTTTGTTTAGTTAATCTATTTGTTCAACAAGCAATTTTTACTAATGAAAAATACCAAATTCGATCGGCAAAAAACACTCTCTGAAATCATCAATCGATTTAAACAGCAGGGAATAAAAAAGATCATCTTATTCGGTTCGATGGCTAAAGGGAATGTGACAGAAGACAGCGATATTGATCTTGTTATTATTACAGATTCGGATAAAATAATCGAAAGTTTTGAAGATCGGCTAAAAGAAAAATTAAAATTCAGAAATCTGATTTTAGACCTGAGCAAAACAACACCAATTGATCTTTTGCTTTTTACAAAAGCAGAATTTAAATTTTTATCAGAACAACAACCTTCGTTCATTAATGAATTAAAAATATACGGCCGCGTTATTTATGAAAAAACAGACAAAATATTGGCTTAATTTAGCAAGAGAAGATTTGTTGGTTATTCAAAAAATAATTGATGATCCGACTTTAACGAACATGGTTGCATTTCATGCTCAGCAAGCTATTGAAAAAAGTCTGAAAGCAATTTTAGAAGAACAAGAAGCTAAAG
>JAGHBR010000235.1 GCA_021160885.1 Caldisericaceae bacterium | reverse complement strand
GCTAAAAATTGAATGTGAAAGCTATTAAATAGTTCCTTTTTAAAAAATTAGATTCTCCACTCCCGTTTCAGTTTTTGACAGAAGGTTCAGTGTGCCTGGCTACCGGGAGAGGCGGCTTGCTCATATTAAGAGGGACGTATTGAATTTTACAATTCCAGTTGTTTTAAAGAATTTTATTGATTATTTTAATTCAGGATTATTTAAAAAATTTCTGCAGTAAGATTTGTTGTGGGATGCCACAAAAAGATTTCAAATTTGTTCTTTATTCAGGCTTAGCTTTTAGGAGGAATTAAAATGTTCTTAAAGCCCTCCACCAAAAAATTTTATCAGGAATTCAGGTTGGCACCTCACTTTTCATTAAAGGATTTGCTACATGGCTATTTGTATTTGCGCTGGCCCTATTTGTACATTGGAGTTGGTACCGGTGAACACAAATTAGCAAAACCGCTTGCCTTTCTATTTCAGGTCTTTCAAAAATTTTTTCCGGCTCCGAAGCAGGGAAATTCTGAACAAACCTTTGCCGACGGTTACCATGGTAAAGTTGTGCCGCTGGGGCAGGCTTCCCAATTGGTTACTGTAAATCAGGAAATCAAAATAGACGATTTGGAGCAGATCATCCCTTACCAGAGCGCCCGTTCCATCATCTTAAAAAATCCAGACCAGATTGCGGTTTTAGAATGCCCCTGTCGTGCCGCGCGGGAAAATCCCTGCCAGCCATTGGATGTATGTTTGATCGTTGGGGAACCATTTGCCAGCTTTGTTCTGGAGCATCATCCCAAAAAGGCCAGGAAGATCACTCAGCAGGAAGCTTTGCAGATATTGCAGGAAGAGGATGCCCGTGGCCATGTGCATCATGCCTTTTTTAAAGACGCCATGTTACAGAGATTCTACGCCATTTGCAATTGCTGCTCATGCTGTTGTGGCGCCATGCAGGCCATGCGCAACGGCACGCCTATGCTGGCGCCATCGGGATATATTCTTCAACTTGAAGAAGAAAAATGCGTTGGTTGCGGAGTGTGCATCGAATATTGTCAGTTCAAGGCCCTTTCTCTGCAAAACGGTAAAATTCATTTAGATGAAGCGTTGTGTATGGGGTGTGGCGTTTGCGTGGACAAATGTAAACAGCAGGCCCACCATCTGGTAAGAGACGAACGAAAAGGACAGCCCCTGGAAATCAAAGCCTTGATGGAAAAAGCTGCTGCTAATTGATATTTTAAACAACGACACCGAAGATTAAAAATTCGAAATTCGAAGCTCGAAATACGAAACCACCTTCACATTCCAGATAACAGGGGAACTTGTCACTGTTGACCAAAATAAATCCTATCTTTGATAATTTTTATTTTAAACTTTGTTCTTTCGACCCATCCCGACTTCGGCTTCGCCTCGGCCACACTTCCCTTTGACAAAGGGAAGGAAGTTAGAGGGATGGGTTTAATATCGATTGCTCTTAAAGCAGATTTTTTTCTGCATCGGCACAATCGATGCACTACTAAAATTCCTTTACTCTTAACTCTTCAACTCTTACACTCTTAACTTCATTTAAGCTTTGTTCCATCCCGACCTCGGCTTACGCCTCGGTCACCCTTCCCTGCCAGCAGGGAGGGGAATCTGTCCAAGGTCTAAAAATTCAAAGCACGAATTTCGAAATACGAATTTACTGCTCCCAGCCTTAGCTGGAGGGGAGAAGAGTTCTTAAGAATATTTCGGCTTCAGCCCCCAAACGTAAATCCAGTATTTCAGGGCTAAAGCCCCAGTCCTTTTATTTTAAATTTTTCTTAACCACTATTTAAAGATAGCGGCTATTTAGCGCTACACTAAGAATCACCGCTTCCTTACTCTTAACTCTTATACTCTTACAACCTTAACTTAACTTTTTACCTCCATTCAACCAATTAACTATTCAACCAGAATCTCCTTCAACTCTTACACCCTTATACCCTTAACCCTTAACTTCTTGAGCCTCCGTCTCCCGCCGTTCTTAAAATTTTAAACTCCGGAATAAAACTGCCCAGGCCCTGATTACAATTACGACACATGTCAATGCTCTTCCGATCGGTATTTAGCCGAGTTCTGAAGGCCAAAAACTTTTCATTGCGCCAGAGCTGGTCAAAATTTTCTACCTGGTGAATATTGCCCATCTCAAATTCACCGTTTTTATCAAAACAACAGGGTACAAGACCACCATCCCAATTGATTAAAGTGGAAAGCCAAGGTCTGGGGCAGGATTTTTTATCAGCGTTTTTAACGCGCAACTGTTGGCCGTCAAAATCGTAACGGCGGAACTTTTCATTTTGTGGCAACCACTCTTTAGCTTCATCTGGTGAATGTACTTCGATGTTCTTAATGAGTAAGCGATCTACACCAAGCTCTTTGGCCAGCATACGCATGGCCGGTAGTTCATGTTCGTTGTGCTTCATCACCAAAAACTGCACGGCAATCAGAGGATGCTTAACCTTTCTTTGGCGTTTAATCTCCATGAATTTTTTTACCCCCTGCAGCACCTTGTCCAGTTTGCCGTTAATACGGTAGCGTTCGTAACTTTCCTGCGTGACCCCATCGATGGAAACAATCATGCTGTCCAGCCCGGAATCGATGGTGGCGTTAATCGAAGCTTCATCAAAAAAATGGCCATTTGTGCTGGTGGTGCAGTAAATGTTCTTCTGTTTGGCCAGCCGCACAAAATTTAAAAAATGACTGTTTAAATACGGTTCTCCCTGATGGTAAAGCAGCAGAAAAAAGATGTCATCGCCCAGCAAATCTAAAATGCGTTGAAAAGTTTCCAGGCTCATGCGCCCCTGCACTCGTTTCATGTCTCCTGAGCCGGTGGTGCACAACGGACAATGTAAATTGCAAAGATTGGTGGGTTCAATTGTCAGAATCGGCGGCCGTCCCCAGATGATGGTTTTACCTGTAATTGCAGACAGCAAAAACGAACTGCCTGTTAAAAACAGATTT
>JAGHBR010000444.1 GCA_021160885.1 Caldisericaceae bacterium | reverse complement strand
TCATTCAAAATTCAAAATTTAAAACTCAAAATTCTTTTAGGTGTTCAGTGGGCCTCGCTGACTACTAATTTTAGTTACGGTTTATTTGCCTTAGATTAAATTTGCTACTACTTATAAAATATTATTAACTTATTTAATCTATAGAATCAGGAGACCTAAATGGTTGAAAACAGCGATTTCCTTAATTTAATAGATGAATTAACGGAAGATGAACGTCTGATCCAGCAAACGCTGCGCGAATTTATTAATGAGCAATACCTGCCAATCATAAGAGAATATCATGCGCGCGCAGAATTTCCTTTCGAGATTGTACCAAAGTTAGCCGAACTGGGTTTATTTGGCATTACGATTCCTGAGGAATACGGAGGCGCAGGTCTGAGTTACTTTATTTATGGCCTGGCCATGCAGGAATTGGAACGGGGCGATAGCGGTTTACGTTCTATGGGTTCGGTACAAAATAGTTTGGTAATGTTCCCGATCTACAAGTATGGTTCTGAAGAACAAAAGAAAAAATGGTTGCCTTTGCTGGCCAGTGGCCAAAAAATCGGCTGCTTTGGTTTAACAGAACCGGATCATGGTTCGGACCCAGGTGGTATGGAAACCAGGGCACACAAAACAGATGGTGGCTGGAGATTAAACGGCAGCAAAATGTGGATTACCAATGGCAGCGTTGCAGACCTGGCGGTTGTATGGGCTAAAACGGATGAAGGCATTGGCGGTTTTTTGGTGGAAAAAGGCAGCAAAGGTTTTATCCAGAATAAAATCACGGGTAAATTTTCTTTACGCGCCTCCGATACGGGAGAACTGGTTTTTGAAGACTGCGAGATTCCTGAAGAAAATCGTTTACCATTGGCAAAAGGACTGAGGGCGCCGCTTTCCTGTTTAAACGAGGCACGCTATGGTATTGCCTGGGGCGCCATAGGGGCGGCCATGGCCTGTTACGAGGAGGTTCGCAACTATGCTCTTACGCGAAAACAGTTTTCAAAACCCATTGCCGGTTTTCAATTGGTTCAGGAAAAATTGGTTGAGATGATTAGTGAAATTACCAAAGGCCTGCTGCTTAATTTCCGGCTTGGCCGCATGAAAGATGCCGGTAAAGCAAAGCATTATCATATTTCCATGGCCAAGCGCAATAACGTACACCAGGCTTTGCAAATTGCCCGAACGGCGCGGGCTATTTTAGCGGCCAACGGCATTATCGATGAGTACCAAACCATTCGCCACATGTTAAACCTGGAATCCGTTTACACTTACGAAGGTACGCATGACATCCACACTTTAATCATTGGTGAATCAATAACAGGAATCGAGGCATTCAGATGAATAAAAATAAAACCATCTTGCTGGTAGAAGACGAACGCATTGCCTTTAACACCATTCTCGAAACATTAGAATTTTTCGGCTATCAGTGCTACGGAGTTGAAACTTTAAAAGAAGCGCTGGAAATCATTAAAAAAGTTCCTTTCGATTTGATTTTAGCGGACTACATGCTGCCCGACGGCACCTGTTTTGAACTCTTAAACGCTGTTAAAAAATTTAGATTTAATCTGCCTTTTGTGGTGATTACAGCGGCTGAAAACCAGAAAATTATTCATGAAGCAATGCAAAAAGGGGCCTCCGATTTTTTAAAAAAGCCCTTTAACTTAAAAAATTTGCCGGTCATTATTGAACGCAATTTTGAGCGTTTACGCATTGAACAAAAAAGAAATTCGCCTCAAAAAGCGACTGTGCTTTTTAAAACGATTAAAGCACTTATTGCCGCCCTGGAAGCTAAAGACCCGTACACTTCCGGCCATTCTTTACGCGTGGCCAGACATGCCCGGATGATGGCTTTGGCTCTTGATTTAAGCGAAGAAGAACAATTTACTCTGGAACTGGCCGCCATTCTACACGATATTGGCAAAATTGGCATGCCAGATCATATTTTAAATAAGGCCTCCCATTTGCACGAACTCGAATATCGCATTGCCAAAGAGCACCCGGTTGTGGGCAGTAACATAGTTGGGAAAATAGACGAATTGAAAGAAGTGGCTGCCATCATTCGTCATCATCACGAACGATTTGACGGCCGTGGTTACCCCGACGGCCTGCAAGGCAAGGTCATTCCTAAATTGGCCCGTATTCTGGCCATTGTTGACGCCTACGAATCAATTGTTTCGCGACGTGTGTACAAAGACGCCAAGTCACCGGAAGAAGCTTTGAATGAAATTAAAAAATATGCCGGCAGTCAGTTTGATCCTGACCTGGTTCAGATTTTTAACTCGGTCATGCATTCTGAAATGGCCAGCCAAAAAATGCGTTTAAAAATTGAAGATTTTACAGATATGTCGGACAGTTCTTCAATTTAATCCAATGATTTTGGGGTTTTCAACCATTAATTTTTGAAATCACACAGCTGTTTTGGGTTCTTTGAAAGTTTAATCTTATTTTCCAAAACCATTCAAACATCTCACCCAAAAAAGTTTGCTCCTCTTCACGGATGAAGTAATCGACAGCTCATGGTTTTTGAAATCTACCTGTCTCCTCATATGATTGCTTTAGATAAACAGAAAATGCAAATTAAAAAATTGATTCATCAATACGTTCAACTAATTTGGAAGAGGAGCCCACATGAGGTTCATTATTGATTTTTTTATTCTTGTTTAGCGCTCTAATTACCAGCAGGCCCAAATAAAACAGGTTCAATCAACGAATCAAACCGCTCCTCGTTTTGCCGGCTTTAAACATTCATTAAGTCGGATGACTCGCTACTTTTACGTAGCAAGTGGCGCGCCTACCGCAAATTAATGGAGGTAGTAGATGCCCAACCGATCGGCATCCATAGTGTAGACGCAAGCTTGCCAAACGATCCCGATTTTAGCAAGCAATGGCATTTAAATCAGGGTAACGATCATGATTGAGACGCCCTGAAGCATGGGAAAAAGAAACTTTGTAGCGATCTGTGTAGTAGTGAGGGAACTACTCTAATTTCTATTCTAACCTGCCATGACCGAATTTTGAATCTATTAAAATATTTCTTAATTTCTGTCAAAATATGGAGGTCTATCATGCGCCGCTTAATTTTTCTTTTAACATTTTTAATTTCAGTAGCTTTTGGCCAATACCAGAATTTTGATAGCGCCGAATACCTCAAAAAACTGCATCAACCCAAACAGCTCAAGTTGTTTAAATTATTACCACATCTGCCATCTTTGAATCAGGATACCACCTCTGCCTGCTGGGCTTTTGCCACCACCTCTTTTCTGGAAAGCGAAATGCAACGACTGCAACTGGACACGGTACGTCTTTCCATGATGTTTCCTTTCTTTCACGTTTACGTCGAAAAAGTACGCCGCTTTGTACAAACCCATGGGCAATCGCGCGTTTCGCCCGGCGACCTCTTTACAGGCGTGCTGGACATGGTGCAACAATACGGCATCGTTCCCTATCAGGTTTACAGCGGATTACCCGAGGGCAAAAAAACCTACAATCAACATCCCATGTACTTTCAGATCGATTCACTATTGCAAAAGGTTAAGGCAATGCAACTATGGGATGAGGACCTGGTGCTCTACAAAACACGGCAAATTTTGTACAAACACATGGGCGTGCCGCCACAGGTTTTCGAATACAGCGGGCAAAAATACACGCCAAAGTCTTTCCTTAAGAAAATAGTCAGGCTGCCCTGGAACGACTATGTTATGGTGACTTCCTTCCAATATGCCCCTTACTATCAATTTGTTGAATTAAAGGTACCTGACAACTGGTTACACCACAGCAAATATTTTAACGTGCCGCCGGATGAATTTTACCAGGGCATTAAATTGGCCCTTAAACGGGGTTACAGCGTGGCTTTTGATAGCGACATTGGGGAACCAGGCCGGCAAGGAAAATTTGACGCGACCTTTGTAGCACCCTTCGATATTCCTGGGCGCTACATCGATGCCAATGCCCGCGAATTACGGTTCAACAACAAATCAACCACCGATGATCATCTGATGCATTTTGTCGGTTTTGCCCGAAACAAGGGCGATGACTGGTTTTTGGCCAAAGATTCCTGGCGCACGGCCTGGGAGGGCATGGCTGAGTTTAACGGCTATTTTATGTTTCATAAAGATTACGTCAAATTAAAGGTGCTGGCCTATCTGGTACACAAACATGCCATTCCTGAAATCACAAAAAAAATAAACCAACAGAAACAGTAAAAGTGATTTTTCGTCTTCTACTCAGACAGAGCATTAATTCCTGGCGTCAGTTAGGGGGCTGGTTTCAGTTGCAAACTGCTTTACTCTGGGGTTTTGTTCTGCTGACCGCTTCGTATTATCTGTTACCGTTCGTCAAAGGCTGGCAGCAGAAGGTTCCGTACTTTCACTTGCTCTTGGTCAACAGCCTGGTGGCTTATTTTGTGCTGGCCTCGCTTTTTAATTTAAAACTGCAGCTGGCCAGACAACTGCCTCTTTCTTTGCTACGCAGCTTACCACTTTCTGGTAAAAACCTGTTTGCTCTTTTAATCTATTATTTGCATCGAAACTGGATTTGGGGCTGGTTGATTTTCCTGCTTCTGCTGATCATAGAATTACGCCTTGGTACGCAAATCGCTATTATCTTTCTTGTGCTATTTTTACTTTTGCTGGCTTCATTCACTTTTTTGTTTTTGGCTACTTTTTTACGATTTTACCAATTCATTCCTTACCTGGTTAGTCCGGTCCTCAGCCTTTTTCTGCTTGCTGGCGTAAGCTTACTGTTTTATTTAGTTCCTCATTTTTCCCTGTGGGCCGAACTGCTCTTAATTTTTCTTGCTTTATTTTTAGCCGTAATTTTTGGTGCAAAGGTCAACCTGCAGTTAGACGATCTTTACCCTTTAAGCACTACTCAAGAGTTAAAAAGGGCGATTAAACCTAAAACACGATTTTCCAGAAATCGCTGGCTCGTATTGTTAAAAAAAGAATTCCCCTCTGTCTGGCGCCATCCCTTTTTTCGCAACAGCAAAATATTGACTTTACTATTCATCCCTTTGCTGGGACATATGCTCTTCGAACGTTTCCAGCACCCCATTGCCATTTTTGCTTTAATTGTTCTGTTTCTTGTTTGGTGGCATTACAGCCAGTTTTTTACGCCGCGGTTCGGTCAAAAAGAACCGGAATGGTTTATCAAAACCATGCCATTGCCGTTTGGCGCCTATTTTGGAGCCCGTTTTTTGGCCGAATTCTGGTTTGTGCTGATGGTGCTTTTCATATTCAGTCTGAGCTTACATTTAGAAGGAATCACCCTAGCACAGCACTGGCAACTGTTGCTGGTCTTGCTTTTGGCCAGCGCTGCCATCCTTGTTTTTATGATCGCTTTTCAAATAGTCTTTTTTGACGATCCCAAAAGCGCCGGCTTTACTTTTTATTTTTCAATCCTGTTTTTCTTTGTCTTGACCCTGTGGGATCACTTTATCGGACCGCTGGTCTGTGTGGTGTTCTTATTCTTCTATTTATTCAAAAGCTACCGTTTTTTAAGGAGTTAGTTAAAGATGATTGAGGCAAAAGACGTTTCACTGTTTTACGAAGATTTTCAGGCTTTGCAATCGATAAGCTTTACCATTCCCAAAGGTAGCATTAACGGTCTGGCCGGTATTAATGGTGCCGGCAAATCGACTTTAATCAAATGTTTGCTTGGTCTTTTCCACGAATTTGAAGGAACGATTTCCCTTGACGGTCGCCATGTTAAAAAGGAGAAACAATGGATCAAAGAACATTGCAGTTATGCGCCGGAAGAGACCGAGCTTTTTGACTTTCTCACCGGCCAGGAATTTTTACAGTTGATCGCCAGCTTAAAAAAGATTCCCCATGCTCAGCAGGCCATTGATCAGCTGGTAGCTTTATTTGACATGCATTCGTTTTTACCTGTATTAATCAATGAATATTCCCACGGCATGCGTCAGAAAATACTGCTTTCAGCCGCCTTGCTGGGAAATCCTGATTTCATTTTTATTGATGAAGCCATCAACGGACTGGACACGCTTTCCTTATTTCGACTAAAAGAGCATTTAGAACATTTGAAACATCAGGGAAAAACAATCCTCATTGCTTCGCATGTTTTACCCATCCTGGCCGACTGGAGCGATCAGCTATTGATCATTCATCAGGGAAAACTTTTAACCATTTTAACCCGGCAAGCCATACAAAGCGACCAACGTCCTCTCGAAAAACTTTTTATTGATTTAATTAACGAACAACCTTAATAGGCGGATGGGTTGTTGAACAGGTAAAGATTGATCAGTAAAAATTTCGTCCTTTGAATGGACATTCTCACTCTTCCCAATTTGCTTTTCCGGTTTTTTGATTGGCAACACAAGAGATTAGGCTGGTTTTATTTATTCAACCGGTTACATAAACAGCCCTTTAATATTGCTCAAGGCCCTTTATTACAGAACAGAATTTCATTTGACATTCTTAGTTTTGTTTTGTAAAATGGTGTACAAAAGTTCAGTTAAACAGGAGAGCACCATGAAGGCTCTTACTTCCAGACAACAAAAGATTTTAGAACTGATTGCCTCCCATATCCAGGAAAAAGGTTACCCTCCCTCTTACCAGGAACTGGCAGACAAGATGAACGTCCGCTCAAAATTTGCCATTTTAAAACACATTGATGCTTTGGTTCAAAAAGGTTACCTGGAAAAGGATTCTTCTGCCCGCGGCCTGCGGATTATTGATCCACGTTTTAAGGCGCAAAACGCCAACGAAGTTCAGGTACCGTTGATCGGTCGCGTGGCGGCCGGCTTTCCAATTCTGTCTGAAGAAAATGTAGAACGTTACATTCCGGTGCCCCGAGCTTTGATTAAAAAAGAAGGCCGTTATTTTGCGCTTAAAGTACAGGGCGACAGTATGATTAATGCCGGCATTCACGAGAATGACCTGCTGGTGGTTAACTCAACCAATCGGGCGCGCAATAACGATATTGTAGTGGCTTTAGTCGGCGATGAAGTAACCGTTAAACGCCTGGTCAGAACAAAAGGCAAAACCTACCTGAAAGCTGAAAATCCGGCCTATCAGGACATTTATCCTCGTGGTGAATGGTCGATTCAGGGAAAAGTGGTTGGCCTTATTCGAGAGATTAATTAAACAGGGGCAGACGTTTTCCCATGAAGTCCTCATCCAGTGACAGTCCATCCAAACAATTTTTGAATGAATATTACCAGATTCCGGTGATTGGAGAAGTACATCTCAAAGAAGAAGACCGCCAGCTGCTAAACAAATTTACGCTTGGCGAGCTGATTCAAAATTTCCAGCAACAAGACAGGGATTCCTTTACCGTGCAAGCCATGGACAATGCACTGGCCGGAGCAGGTATTTTAAAGGGAGACTTTTTAACCATCAACATGCTAAACCGACCGCGTTCCGGGGACATTGCCGCGGTTAAATTCAGAGACAGGCTTTTCATTCGCAGAATTTTTTTCAATAAAAACTACATTCGCCTGGAAACAGCTAACGACACACCAACGCCAATTATTATTGATGAAAACACGCCTGATGTGATTATTCTGGGCAAAGTAACCATGGTTGTAAGAGAATTGTAGGTCATCTTACCCACTGCTGACCATCCCGGTCAATTAGAATATTCCTGTTTCAGGCTGGCGTCTGCTAATTGGAAACGAACCATAGAACTCAATTCAAAATTTAAGACTCAAAATACAACATTTTTAATCGGTGATTTTCGGTGGCTAATTATTTTATCGATGCTCCACCATAATAAATAACCATTTAAAAACATTCAACCTTTTTTGTATTAGTGTGTTTCAGTGGCCACCAGCATCTTGTTTTATTATTCTTCCAGCACCTAAAATCAGTCAAATCTATATTAAAAAATCAGTGTTCATCTGTGCCAATCAGTGGCTCTAAAAATTTCAGTGAACTTCGGTGCCTTTCGGTGGCTTGTGTCTTTAAATAAACCACGTACTTAAGTGTTGATTAGTCCCCCATCTAATCTACGTTTTTAAAAAAGAATCAGTGTTCATCTGTGCTAATCAGTGGCAAAAAAATCGGTTTAATCACGGGCCAGAAGATCAATGAGTTCGATTATTACCTGCCGCGCCTGTGGTTTTAAGGAAGAAATTTTTTTAGCCAGGGCCAGGTCAGCATCGTAAGTCGTTGTCGGTTCCCGAACCTGATTTGTCTGTTCATTGAACCAGTAGCTTTTTTTGCCGATTAATAACCACTCCATCGTCGTATTGCCCAACCGTGCCAGGCGATAGAGCACCTCTGCCGGTGGAATGCGTTTATTCAGGTATTTACTGATGGCTGCCTGACTGACATTTAAAGCTCTGGCAAGTTCTGCCTGGGTCAGCTCTTTTTGCCGGCGAATTGTTTCGATGCGTTGAGCGACTTCATCCTGTTTTATGCTTTCCATTCGGAATCACTTATTTTATTTGCAATACTTTATATGTTATATTATATTACATTTGTAATATAAAGTAAAACTATTAAAAATGCAAGAGGCACAACTTTATGCGGTCTGGCAAAATTTAGGCCGCAGCGGTCAAATTTTAAAAACAGGCGCCTACCGCTTGCGCGTGCTCGATGCCGGGCAGCTTAATCTCCATCGCGGGCCGGATTTTGTGTCTGCCGTTTTTGAATTGAACGGTACACGCTTTACCGGCGATGTGGAAATGCACCAGCATCCGAACGACTGGTATCAGCATCATCATCATCTCGACCCTTTTTTTAAAAATGTGTGCCTGCATGTGGTGCCGGGTCCTTCTGCATCCAATCCCGAAAACGTTACATCGGCGCTTACGCAACGAGCCATTCCTACTCTGGCTCTCGATCTTTCACTTTTGCCCGCCAGCTTTCAATCTACCACTGTCAGTTGTCAGCCCGCTTCGGCCATTAATGTCGCAGCATTGCAGCAATTGGCGCTGGAGCGTTTACATCTAAAAATCCGTTCTTTTCAACACCTGCTTGAAAGTCAGCCAATTGAACAGGTTTTTTACGAATATTTTTTTCGAGTGCTGGGCTATCCGCACAATGCCTGGCCCTTCCAGCTTTTGGCCCGGCATTTACCCTGGAATTGGCTAAGGCAAAACCTGCCCTCCAGCACCATTACCCCAGAACGGTTGTATGCCATATACGCAGGTACGGCTGGCTTTTTGCCGCAGGTTGCCAGCGATCCTTTTTTACAACAACTCATTCGTTACTACCGCCAGCTTCGGCAGGTTTTACCAGCTGCTGCTTTAACACGCCAACACTGGCAATTCGCAGGCCTGCGTCCGGTCAATCACCCGCATTTCCGTTTGGCTGCCTGGGTCGCTTTATTTTTAAGGTACCACCTTGCCCCATTTAAATACCTTTATCAGCTTTTTGAAGTCCGTCTGCCCTTCGAAGCACTCTACAAGCAATTGCAACGCTTTTTTGCTCTTGTTCCTAACGGCTACTGGGCGCACCACCACATTTTGGCTTCTCGGCCCACCGCCAGGCCTATTCTGCATTTCTTTGGTGCGGCTCGTATTAATGAGTTAATCCTTAATTTGCTTATCCCTCTACTTAGTGCCCGGGCCCTTGCCGGTCAGTCAGACGGTTTTTTTGCCTATCTGACCGATTTTTTTCTCTTTCTTCCATTGCAAAGTATTTACCAAAAATTTAAGAAACGTTTTCCCTGGCTGGCTCAATATCAGGCCTCTTTTCCAAATCAGGCCTTAATGCAGGCCCTTATCCATTTAGATGAACAATTTTGTAGTAAAAATAATTGTAACCTTTGCCCTTTGGAACACATCATTGACAAATAAAAAGATTTTCATTAAACTTTAAACAGTATTTAACCGATATAACTATTGCTTTTAATCCAATTTTTAATCTGAAAGGAGTTCCCAATGGAATTCAGCTGGTTCGACCCAATTATGGTGCGCAATTTTATTTATGCCATCTTTGGTGTGATGGTGGGCATGATTTCTTCCATCATTACCTATAAATTGGTTAACAAGAGCACCCACTTCGATATTCCCAACGAACTGGAAAAGGGGAACCTGGCCGTTGGCATGGTAGTAGCAGGAATATTTATCATGATTGGTTTGATAGTCGGATTAATTATCGGGATGAGTCTGAATTGAAAAAACTACTGGTTTGGCTGACAACGTGGATTTTACTTTTCATTGTTATGGCCTGTGGTCATCATAACAAGCCCAGGGTACAGATGAACCAGGCCGACAGCGCTCTATTAAAAATGGTAGAACAGCGCATTGAAGAAAAGAAGGAGCTGCAAAAAATACGCCTGAATCTGGAGCGCTCCAATTTGATGCTGCATATTGACCGTTATTTACCCCTGATCAAAAAATACGCCAAACGATATGGCTTCGATTATCGTCTGATTATTGCTCAGATCATTCAGGAATCGGGCTTTAAAATGCATGCCCGCAGCCGCGTGGGCGCCCGCGGTTTAATGCAGATTATGCCCGGAACGGCCCGTGAATTAAGCCGCGAACTTGATATCGAATACATCCTTTTAAGACCGCGGGAAAACATCACCGCCGGTATTTACCACCTTTACAAACAAACGCAATACTTTCCGGATGCGCCTGCTGAAGACCGCTTAAAACTGGCCCTGGCCAGTTACAATGCCGGAGCGGGCCGCGTTTTTGACGCGCAGGATATTGCCCGCTATTTTAAGCAGCCGATCAATCAATGGGAAAGCGTAAAGCCTTATTTAGCCATGCTTAAAAAAACCGACTGGCAATTACATCTTCAGGTTTGGCCTACAGGCCGGCCGCCTCACGGTTATTTTTACGGCTACGAAGAGACTATTAGTTATGTGGAAAACATCTGGAATATGTACCAGGTGTACCGCAAGATTCTTTAAAATGCTTTCTTCTGAAAGATCAAGCGACATATTATTATTGAGAAAGCTTTGAAATAATAATTTTTATTAAAAAACTCACCCCCTGTTTCCCCCTCTCTTTATTAAAGATAGGGGGACTTAATGAGTTGAAAATACGTAAGATAGCCTTGGTAGGGGGTGAGTTAAAAACTATACCAAAGTGCAAAAAATATTCAAAATTACTCGTTTTTTATGATTTTTTCAAAGCTTTCATTGAATAGGTGGATGGTTAAATTGGCCAGTGGGCCTAAAAATTACTAATTGAGTCCATTCAAAATTTAATGTTCAACTTTTTTGGAATATTTGCTATGTTACAGTGACCTAAATCTTAATTTCGGATCCGTTACAATTTTTATTTTGATTTTGACAAGTTCAGTCGCAAGTACAGTCTTCCCTTTTAACAGTCATGTTTTTATTGTAAAGAAAATTATTTGTTCATTTCACAAAAAATAGGCTGAAATTTACTTTATAGAAAAATCATTAATTTCCATCCATTCTGCAAACGTTTTATTATCAAGAATACAACAGGTTAATTTGATTTTGCAG
>JAGHBR010000300.1 GCA_021160885.1 Caldisericaceae bacterium | reverse complement strand
TCATTCAAATAATCACCAATTTATTTAAGTTAGCAAGAAAGGCATCGAAAAACCACCGAACGATTTAGAAATTTTGAATGTTCAATTAAAAAATAATGCAAATGCCTGGAAGATAATTTTAAATCGGTGTAACGTAAATCAGGCACCACTTTCTCAAATTTTCTTATTTTTTATTTTTTATTTTTTATTACTCTTTTTTCCTTTGCGTCCACTCTGCGCTCTTAGCGGTTAATAAAACTTAAAAAGCCTCCGGCTCCTGCGAACCAGAGGCTTTAAAACTTTACAATTTCCTAATCAAGAACTAACAATACTAAATTTGCACTTTAATTCATTCAACATTCAACATTCAAAATTCAACATTTATTTAATCAGCATCATCTTCCTCGACTGCGTAAAACCTTTGTCTGTGGTAAGCCGGTAAATGTAAATGCCGCTGGCCAGATTGCGGCCGTCAAAAATAACCTCGTAAGTGCCTGCCGACTGTTGTCCCTGCATTAAGGTTTGCACCTTTTTACCACTAATCGTAAAAACGCTCAGGTCTACGTTCGACTCCCGGGGTAAGTCAACCGTAATGTGCGTAACCGGATTGAAGGGATTGGGGAAATTCTGATCAAGGTCAAACATTTTAGGAATTACATTTGTTACTGGTCGGGATTTATTAAGCGTACTTTGATTAAACACTTCCAGACGCTTGGTTACTAAAGTCGGAGTTATTCCATCTGTTTTCAAACAAATTTTGCCCGTTTTACCAGCCAAATTAACAATGGTGATCAACTTAAAGAATTTCTCTAAATCCGCTCCATTAGGCGTTGGTAATTCTTTATATTTTAAATTGGTTAAAAAGATTTCACTCTGTGTAGAATCGTCAAAAACCAACAAATAGAGAACATCTTCGTCATTAAAACCATTGTAAACATTGTGAAATCGAACCTTTAAATCCATTTCCAAAGGAACGTAATCTTGGGTTATACTCATGGTTTTGGATTTAAGCGCATTGTCAAAATAAACCGTGTCATGATTTAATTTAACCGCTTCCACTTCTAAAGTAATCGTTCCTTCCACACTGTTGTTTTGATTGGCCGAGAGGACATAATCGATCACCGGAGTGGGATTAATGATGATCGGGCTTACACCGCCTCCAGAATTTTCCTGATAATCGGTTTTTAATAAAAACGGGGCATCATTGTAAGTGGTCCATACGCTCCGATTCATGTCGTGTTCGGTTATGTTTGGATATTGTCCCTCGCCAAAATTTTCTTCTTGAAAATTATCCGAGGTTTGTGTAACCTTAATGACACCATCCCCTTCATAAACAATTGAGTAGTTGTAAGCCGTGGTATTATCAGCATATTTTTGGGACGAAACCGACAAATGATGCACATCGGCGCCATGCGATGGTAGAACCGTTAAATCACTCAACCGTTCGTCATCTACATCAAAATAACGGTAGTAGCCAGTGGGCATTTCTGTAATTGCATGATAGCCTTCCCAGACAATATGGGCAATACCGTAAGTGTAGGAAATATTAGCTTTGCAATTATCCTGATGATACCAGAGATCATCGGAAATCTGATAGGTGCTTGTCCAGTTGCCAAAATAATTGGTGCCTTTAAAATAGATTTTTCCGTTATGATCCCAAACCATACCAATATCGCCATTATTGCCCGCTTGGCTATGGCTCAGGGAAGGATTACGGCCGTCAAATGGACCTAAAATTAAATTCCACTGATCAAAATTCTGATCTATATTTTTGTAACAGACAATTTCGTGGATGCCGGTTGGTTGAAAGGTTTCGCTCATCTTCTCTCTATGGAAGGCAATGTACACATTGTATTCATTGCCAACCACTTCCGAAACGCTAATGGCCGGAGCGGGTTTAATAGCCACACCAAAATTAACCGAAGCAACGGTATGTTCCGGATACCATTGAGAATTATTCATATTGAATTTACGCATTTTTACATTCAAATCATCTTGATCAAACCAGGTGATGAACAACATATCCAATGTTCCGGCGATGGATGGATTTAACGAAGTCTTATTATCCGAATCAACTCTTGTTTCTTTAGCCCATGTTTTCCCTTCGTCCTCAGACGAGGTAAACCAGATATCCCCGTTGTCTTCATAAACAAGGTACAGAGTACCGTCTTCCGCTTTGAAAATACGCCGGCCGTTGTTGTAACCGGTGGCGCGGTCTTTATTGGAAGCGAGATGGCCTTTGTATTTTGCTGTTTTTGTCATATTGTCGTCAGGATTAAACTCTCTTGGATTAGAAGTAATGTTATCATCCCATTTGAAAAAGAAATAGTTAACATTTCTTCCGTTTACCGTTTGGGTTTGATCTATAGCTTCAATTGTAAATGGCTGACCCACATTTTCAATAAAATAACGAAAATAGGGCGCGGCTACCGTTTGATCCCCATCGACTTTTAACTGACCGCCCGACCCACCGTCGATAAACTCATTTTGCGCCGTAAAATTAAACCGGCGGTTAAATCTTCCTTTATATAAAACAGAATCCGTTACTTCACATGTAGAAACTGAATCGTAAAACGTTTTTGTTTCCTCATTCCCTATTGTACGTTCCCATTTTTCAAACACGCGATAATAATTATCCGATCCCATCTGGTTATGCGCCGTTACCTTTACCTGACTACCGTATTGATAAGCATTCGTATAAGGCGTCTGTTCGATGCGTTCGCCAAAAGAATCATTAATCGTGAAATCCCCTACACCAAAATCGTATTTTACGGTAAAATCAAAATAAGCGTTTGGATCATGATAATAGATGATTAAACTGGTGTCCGCCGGTTGTATGATAGTGGTATATTCCTGAGGTTCGTCCGATGTGTAAAAACCGATACCAAACCAACCGTTTGTAATATTATTCTGAATATCGCCACAAAAATCATCCCATGAATAATAAATGTTTGTAAAATAACCATTTTTATTTGAATCGAACGAACCATAATAATTTCCGTCTGCGCAGTCATCCCACAAAACAGATGGCGGGTTCTGATAATGTTGCGACATCTGCTGCAAATAAACCGTAAAAGATTCACTCGTAAGTTTAAAATTTATTTTATATTTTGCTGAATCAATTACCGCCGTAGAGGGTAGTTCACTAATATCAAAATACTCGTAAGCGCGGTAAGAATAATACGTTGTATCCGATTCAATCCATCGCCCTATATTTGCTCCGCCTTTACTTGCTGAACCGCTTAAATTATCATTTATAAAATATTCTTGCAGGCCCCCAATAGAAAGTTCAGATGGATTGTATCCGTTGTCTATTTCAAGCGATAATTGAACCGTATTTAATTGTTTTACATTATCGGGTATAATTATATTAATTCCCGTGCCGTCTTTTTGGGTTGTCAGATAATATTCTACCCGCCCGATAATTCTACCTTTACCGTCGCGAATGACCGGAATGCCCAAAATATAAACAATTCTTCCAGCACTTGTTTTAATTAAAATACGATTTTTAATTTTTTCCACTTTTGAATTTTTATCATAATTTAATAGAAAAAAAATTGTTGCGCCCCGCATATATTGATCGCTAATTGTATTTTCCCATATGAAGATGTGACAGAAAATGTATGATTTTGATTAAGAGTGATTTTATTAGGACTTTTTCTATTTAGCCTCAAGGGTATGTTTGAACGCTTTCCGTTTTTAATTATAGCAAAATTCTTTAATGTAAGCGCAATTTCATCATTAAGTTGAATTCTTTCTGAATTTACAATCGATTGGAACGTATTTTTAAAATTAGCATAACCATTTTTGAATGAAATAAATTTGGGATCAATGTGCTCCCATTTCCCCTGCGCATTTTTAAAATGAATAGGATGGTTAAATACGGCAAGCTCAAAATTGTTTCCGGTTTTTTTTATTGTTTCGGAGAACCGTGTCCTTTTTTGAACCACTTCATTATCGTATTTCTTCGAAGCCGGTAAAAGTGTGTTTGTTAAATGTTAAGGCAATAAACAGGCTTATCATACCTATTCTTAACATGATAAAACCTCCCTAATTTGATTTTAGACCGTAAATGGTTAAATTAGGGACGCAAACAAATACGCCCCTAATATGATCATTGCAAGGTGTGTATTTTGTTTACGTTGTAAAGCGGGATGATTGTGGCGGCAGTTATCCCGCTTTTTTAACTACCCACATAGGCCTCACCTCCTTTCGTTTTGCATGGTTCCACGTAGGATTAACGTTTTTTGAATACCTTCGTCCAGTTCGCTGCTGATAAAAACATATTTATCATTACACCACAAAGCGGGCAAATCCAATTTTGGAAGACCTTTCAACTGATTCCAAGACCTACCGTTAAAATGATAAATTTTTCCATTATTACTTACTGTGAAAATATTTTTCAAGGAACTACCATATATCTCTCCTCTAGCAAAATTTGAGAATATTTCCCAAATTCCTTTATTCCATTTGTAGACACGATTGCTAGAAGAATAAAGAATTGCATTTTTTTTATCCGCCCATAAATAACTGCCAAATTTTCTATCTGTATGATATGCCGTATATAAAAACTTATCGATAACTTGCCATACATTACCATCATATTTATAAAAATAATGAAACGCGGAATCATCAGGTGCTTTGTTATCCCATTCAATGCCATGCGCGTAAATTTCATGGGACGAAAATCCTGTCATGGAATTAATTTGAACTTCCTTCCCCAGACTGATGATTGTCCAGTTTGCGCCATCGTAATGAATAAATTCACCGTCCGTGGTGCCAAACCACATATCGTCAGGACCGGAGCCCCAGACAGATAATACTTCAAATCCGTCAAACTCTTTCTTCGTCCAATTCACCCCGTCGTAATTTAAAATCAAATACTGTCTTATAAAATCGGGGTACCTTCCTCTTACATTTCCGCCCACAATCCATACATCATCTTTTGAAGTCCCGAATACCTGGTTAAAAGAGCCGCCGCGTAAAAATAAAGGATCTATCGGTCCGCTATCCCGATTAACCAGACTGCGCCATTTAATACCGTCCCAGTGCCAGATCTGACCAGCAGAACGATCGTTATGGCCAACGGCATAAACGTCATTCTCGGAACTACCCCATAAACTGCTTACCAGAGTTTGGTAGGATTTAGGATAAGCCAGCGTATCGAATTCCCAGACAAACTCATGGCTGGTGGTGTCGGAGCCCATCTGGTCTAAAAGCGGGTCCATACTTCGTTTGCAAGAGGAAAGATAAAAGATGAAAGAAAAAAGAAACAAGACAAATGACAAAAGACAAAAGACAAAAGAATAAGTTTTTTTGGTTTGCATGGATTGATCCTGTTGTTTGTAAGTTTTTGGGCATATTAAATTTACGGAGGAGAACGGTCAAAGAAAAGTGAATCATAAACAGAAAATTTTAAAAAATATCGTCGCCAAATTGGGGGGGTGTACCTTCGGCCACCGATGTAAATTCAGACCTTAAAATTCTCAGAAGTAGCAAAAAATCATGCTCAATAAAAATGACGTTAAAAATTAACATCATTTCCATTTTCCTTAGATGTAATTTTAATTCCTTTTGCGGTAAGCGTCTTCCGTGGCTGCAAAATGATGACTACTGTAATATAAAACACAAAAATACAAAAAGTCAAGGCAAAAATGTTTTTTTAAAAGGGCTATGGAAATTTTGAGTTTTGAATGTTGAATTAAAAAAATGATGCAAATGCTTGGAAGATAATTTTAAATCGGTGTAACGTAAATCAGACCCCATT
>JAGHBR010000508.1 GCA_021160885.1 Caldisericaceae bacterium | reverse complement strand
GTTTTTCATCTATAATTTATCCCCAAAAATTGAATAAAATAAGATTCAATTTAGGACTACCATTTTACGACTTATCATTCTTTTCTTTTCTTTTATATATAGCCTGTATATGTAAATCCCAGACGATACTTTTTTACCTGAACAGTTTCTTCCATCCCAGATAACATTATGAACACCTCTGGAGCATAATCCGTTAATGATGTTGGCAACACGTTCTCCTTTTAGATTAAATATATCAAGGGAAATATGGACTCTTTCAGATAATTTAAAAGTAATTTTTGTTTTTGGATTGAATGGATTTGGATAGTTTTGTTTTAAATGAAAATCTTTGATAATACTTCCATGTGATTTTTTTGGAATATCAGTTAATGTTAAAGTACAATCTTCATTAAATGTTTGCCAGTAACGAGGCATTTTCCATTCTTTCCAATATTGCTCTTCCTGCTTGCTCCAAAACCAGCGAGGCATAGAATCTTTATGTGTTTCTGTCCATTTTTGCATTTCATCGAGCATGTTTTGAAATACATCTGGATACCGATCTCTTAAATTTTTCGTTTCACCAGGGTCATCGTAAACATTATATAACCCCCATGGATTTTGTCGATCCCCGTTTTTACCAATGCGAGTAATTTTCCATTGATCGCGGCGGGCGCCCATATCATGCCAGTATAACCTGTGCCGGATAGTATATATCATTTCACCTTTATGAGCTGGCCGGTCATGTATGATATAATCCCAAATATTTTTCCCATCTAAAATTTTTCCATCAGGAATTTTGGCACCAGCTAAGGCAGCAAAAGTAGGATAAAAATCTATTGCAGTAACAGGATATTTATAAACATGTTCTGAAGGTATATGCCCCGGCCAATGGAAAAACATTGGTGTACGAACTCCACCTTCCCAGGTATCTCCCTTCCCGCCTCGCAATGGAGTATTATTCGCTCCGGCTGTTAGTTTACCTCCGTTATCGCTAAGAAAAATAATAAGCGTATTGTCGAATTGATTAAGTTCTTTTAATACCCGAACAATTTCTCCGACACCACGATCCACTGCACTTACCATAGCAGCATATGTACGACGTTTTTTATCAGTTATATGGGAATATTGCGCCAGATCTTCCTGCGTCGCCTCTAATGGCGTATGCGGAGCATTGTATGCCAGATACATAAAAAATGGTTTACCTAAAGTATCGGCTTTACGTATAAAATTTATAGCGGCATGTGAGAATGCATCGGTTAAATATTCTGTCACTTTTATGTTTTTTCCATTATGTTCGATAGGCCATACATATTCGTTTAACCATTTATCACCATTTTTCTTTTTATCTACAAATTCTTCTGGAAAATATTTATGTCCGCCGCCTAAGAATCCATAAAAATCATCGTAGCCCCTGTTGTTGGGATGGTATTTGGGATTTACTGCCCCCATGTGCCACTTACCAACACAAGCAGTGTAATAGCCAGCATTTTTGAGGACAGCACCAATCAATGTTTCGCTCACCGGGACACCTTTTACATTCCACTCTTCAATTCCCTTATGCACATCAGGCAGGTTATAAGGCACTCCCATTGGATGTGGATAACGACCTGTAGATAACGCCATACGGCTGGGCCCACAAAAAGGATGGGCAACATAGGCATCTGAAAATATCGTTCCATTATGAGCCAAAGAATCAAGATTCGGTGTTTTTATATCTGGAGAGCCGTTAAACCCTACATCTGCATAACCTAAATCATCCGTTAAAATGAGCAAAATATTGGGTTTTTGTGCAAATACAACAGAACTTAAAGAAATAAGTATGATAATAATTATTTCTTTCATTATAACACACCTTCCTATTAGAGTTTTTTCATTTATCATAATTTCTTATCCAAACTCTTACATAATCGCAGTACATTTCTGTTGGGAAACCTTCTTGGGTTGTTGCTTCAGAGACCGCATAGCGAACGCCATTAATATATTTAACAAAAGGTCTTCTAAGTCCCATAGAAACTGTAATATGCATTGGATAATGCCAGTAAAGATTGAGTTTACGCGCTCTTTCAATCCCATCCACATACCAGATAATGGAATCCGGTCTACATTCCACACCATAAGTATGAAAATCTTCCCGAGCGTCCCAAGGAGCAACCCATTTGGTCTTGCAAATTTCCGGATGTGTTCCGGCCCGTAACCAGATCAATTCGCCATTAAGGATTATTCTGGCCGGGCAGCTCATATCTATAACATTTGGACCATCATAGGTTTTCGTTTCAAAATCATAATTGGCCTGTTGCAATTCACAAACATCAATTTCACAATATTGAACGCCGCCCTCTTCAGTCGGGGTTGGTAAGCCGATACTGTACATCCAAAATGCTGGTGAAGCTCCGGGAAATCTTTGACAGCCTTTAATTCTTGCTTCGTAATAACCATAAACCGAAGTCTGTTCATTGCGTACAATTCCAGATTTATAGTAATATTCATTTCCGTCTCTGTTATGTGTCTCCTGAATCATTTTAATTACCAGCATGCTGTCTCTGACAAAGGCCAATTCAGGTTCCCATGACCAGACCCCCCAATCTTCCACATCATTATTCCATTTTGATTTATCTAATTTAGCTCCATTAAATTCATCACTGAGAGCTTCTACCAATTCCCACCCACCTTTGTTTTCGGGGTCTGAGGCTGGGAATACTTTATGTTCTTCATTTTCCGTTGGAAATTGCGGTGGAGCATCTTCTTTACACCCTGTAAAAACTGTAATGGTTATCATGGTAGCAAGGATTAAAATGGACTTTACGATCCAATTATTTTTCATAGCAAACATCCTCAAAAATTTTGTCAATTTGATATTGAATATTTCATTTTTTTGTACAAAGGATCTTCAACTTTTTTTAGATGACTCAAGAGACGATTTTCCAGTTCTTCTCTAATTCTACGATAATTTACTGAGTTGATAAGGTTATGCATTTCTTCAGGATCATTGTTTAGATCATACAATTCATTTATATCAACAGGATTCCAGCAATATTTGTATTCTGGTGTTCGTATTGTTCTGATTCCGTACCAATTGCCGTTATACCACTCATAGCGATAAAATACTTCATCAGGCCCGGACCATCCGGAATCACCACTTTGTATTAAAGGCATTAATGAACGGCTATCGATGTTTTTATT
>JAGHBR010000163.1 GCA_021160885.1 Caldisericaceae bacterium | reverse complement strand
TTTCAATACATTCGCTGACTCGTGTCTAAAGTAGCGCGTGACGCGTGACTCGTAACAAGGCAACTTCATTAAACGCGTAACGTGTTACGTGTCACTTGTTACGCGTTACGTTCTTTACAGATCGGTTTTGTGCGTTTTTTCTGCGTAAATCCGCGAATTCTGCGTGAAAAAAATCTCCGCTAAATATGTGAGAGAATATCAGATAGATTGAAATCAATTTTGGGGAGAAGTCAAAAATCTAATGGAAATTTCAGGAATAGGAATTGACGGCTGTCGCGGTGGATGGCTTGTTTGTTTGTTTTTTAAATCAAAAGATGTACAATTTTTACTGCTACTTCAGTTAGATGAACTGAAGCAGATTTTGCAGCCGGAATTTCCTGTTTTCATTGACATGCCATTTGGATTATCTGATAAAGGAGAGCGCACATGTGACCAGCAAGCGCGTCAATTGCTCTGCAAACGAGTGGCAACCATTTTCCCCACTCCATGTCGTCTCGCTGTTTTTGCCAACAACTATGTTCAGGCCTGTGAATTAAACGAGGCCTGTTGCGGTAAAAAAATCTCCATTCAAGCCTGGAATCTGACGCCCAGAATTAAGGAGCTGGATTATTTTTTACGCGCCAATCCTGAATTGAAAAAATCATTTTTCGAAAGTCATCCGGAATTATGTTTTGCCTGGCTTAATCATGGAGAAATTTTGCTTTCTAAGAAGAAATCGGAGGAAGGTCGGTTACAAAGGTTGAAACTTTTACAAAAAATTATAGATTTCAAGAAAGATGATATTGAGGAATGGCGTACAGTATTGGGGAGGTCCAAAGTAAAAATGGATGATGTGTTGGATGCAGCGGTTCTGGCGGTTTGCGCAGCCATGCCGCCCTCATGCCGAATTTACATTCCTGAAAAAATTGAAAAAGATAGCTTTGGATTAAGAATGAATATTGTTTGTTTGAAAAATATTAAGAATGGTGAATATGGAGGGAGGCTATTAATCTTTTAACACACTGGATGGTTGCGGATGTTTCGGTTTTAACTGCTGTTTAAATTCAGGAATCATTTCAGACAGTTTTGCGTAAATCGCTTCAATATCATGTTCCACAACGGCTTTTTCAAAAACATGCAAATGTTCTTGCATCAGCTTCCAGTTATTGTAATGGCTGCCAATGGCTTTAAAAATTTTCGGATGATAGGTATTAAGTGGGGCTTCGTCATGGTTCCATAACTCCTCCTCCAACTTCTCGCCAGGTCGCAACCCCACATATTCAATTTTAATATCTTCTCCCGGTTTTAGTCCGGATAATTTTATCAGGCGGTTGGCAATATCTACAATTTTAATCGGTTCGCCCATGTCCAGTACAAAAATATCGTTTCCATCGCCCATTTTAGCCGCCTGAAAAATAAGCTTTACCGCTTCGGGGATGGTCATAAAAAAGCGTTTCATCTCCGGGTGTGTAATCGTAATCGGCCCCCCTTCAGCAATCTGTTTTTGAAATAGTGGGATCACGCTGCCGTAACTGGCCAGCACATTGCCAAAACGAACGGTCACCAATTTCATTTTAGACAAGGCAGAATAAGACTGTAAGACCAGCTCGGCAACGCGCTTGGTAGCGCCCATAATCGACGTGGGATTCACCGCTTTATCAGTAGAAATCAAGATAAATTTTTGAACATTTAATTTTTCTGCGACCTTCACCAGATAAGCAGTGCCTAAAATATTATTTCGTACCGCTTCCTCAGGATGCGATTCCATCAGTGGAACATGTTTGTAAGCCGCCGCATGAAAAATCATTTCCGGGCGATAGCGGGAAATGAGATATTCCATCTTATTGATGTTTGTAATATCAGCCACAATAATTTCATATCTTCCCTCATCAAACCGCTTTCTTAGGTCATTCTGCAGATAAAACAATCCATTTTCAAATCGATCAATGCAAATAACTTTCTGAGTTCCATGACTAAGGAGTTGTTTTACCAATTCAGAGCCAATAGAACCCGCAGCGCCGGTAACCATGATTACTTTTTCATGGAAAAATTCTTTAATTTCATTAAAATTTATTTCAATTGGTTTACGATCTAACAAATCTTCCACTTTTACGTCGCGCAGCTGTTGTACCTGTACCATACCGTTCACAATTTCCTTAGGACCGGGAACCGTTTTAAAATCAACTTCTGTTTCTTCACAGGCGCGAACAATTCTTCTCATTTCGCCGGGGCTGGCTGCCGGTGTGGCAATAATAATTTCATCGATGTATTTTTTCTTAACAATCCGTTTCAAATCGTTCACTGTACCGCTTACCTTAACGCCATGAATCTTGGTGTTCTGTTTTTTTGGTGAATCATCAACCAGAGCAACCGGATAAAATCCTAATGACGGATCGCCTTTCATCTGGCGAATGATCATTTCGCCTGCTTTGCCAGCGCCAATAACCAGAACCCGTTTTTTGTCACGCGCTAAACGGGATTGTATTTTAAAAAGCAAACGCGGTGCAAAACGGGCTGTTCCGGTAAATATAAAGCCTAATATAAAGTAAAGGAACAATACCGAACGCGGTACAGACAATAAATTGGCAAAATAAAGATAAATGATAAATCCAATCCATCCGATAATCAGAGCAG
The DNA here is from genome assembly GCA_021160885.1 of Caldisericaceae bacterium. GTDB lineage: Bacteria > Calditrichota > Calditrichia > Calditrichales > Calditrichaceae > Caldithrix. Next base: position 72 of record JAGHBR010000163.1, on the reverse strand, counting down.
CCAGTAAATTGAGCACATCCTGTAAACTGACATAACGCCACTGGCTTTGATTAACCCCTAAAACATTAATAA
>JAGHBR010000292.1 GCA_021160885.1 Caldisericaceae bacterium | reverse complement strand
ACGGTAATTCACCCATTTGCCCTGTTTTTGGTCAACAATAAACCCCGCATCTCTTAAAATAGAAAGATGTTTAGAAACCGTTGAAGTCGCCAAATTTAAAACAGAAGTAATTTCACACACGCAAAGGGGGCGCACCTCTAACATCTTCAAAATTCGTAAACGATTTGGGTCTGAAAGCGCTTTAAAGGTTTTTACTAATTGACGCATTTTTTCTCCTTTCTGAACTTTAAAATTATCAATATTTTAATCTTTTGTCAAAATTACGCTTCAAAATTTTCCGTTGCATGTAAACGACAATTTTTTAAATTAGCGAGGCTGTTGAAAATTAACAAAGAAAGCAGGAGAACTATGACCGAAATTGAAATGATTCAATTAGTGGCCGAAGAGCTTAATCTTAAAGCATTACAGGTTAAAAACACCATAGAATTACTGGACAGCGATAATACCGTTCCCTTTATTGCCCGTTACCGTAAAGAAGTTACCGGCTCACTGGATGAAAACCAGATCCGCGCCATTCAGGAGCGTATGCAATATCTGCGTGCTTTGGAAGCGCGCAAGGAAACCATTCTCAAATCGATTGAGGAGCAAGGTAAACTTACACCGGAATTAAAAGAAAAAATTCTTAAAGCAACCAAACTACAGGAAGTGGAAGACCTTTACCTTCCTTACAAACCCAAAAAACGCACACGGGCTACTATCGCTAAAGAAAAAGGTCTTGAACCGTTAGCCCAAATGATTTTGCAGCAAGAAATCACCGAAGGCACCCCAGAAGAATTTGCCAGCAAGTTTATTAATGAAGAAAAAGAAGTACGCACCGTAGAAGAAGCCCTGAAAGGGGCCATGGACATTGTTGCCGAAACCATAAGCGACGATGCCGAAGTGCGCAAACAAATTCGTGAAGCTACTTTTAAAACAGGCCTGCTGGAAAGCTCCGTTAAACAGGCCGAAGAGCGTACGCCTTACGAAATGTACTACGATTACAGCGAACCGGTAAACAGCATTCCGCCGCACCGCATTTTAGCCATTAACCGCGGTGAAAACGAAGGCGTATTAAAAGTAAGCATTGATGTGGACAACCAAAAAATGATCGGTCTTATTGAAGAACTCTATTTAAAAAATCCAAAATCCATTTTTACTGAATATTTACGCGCCGCTATTGCCGATAGTTTTCAACGCCTCATTTTTCCTTCTATCCAGCGTGAAGTCAGAAGTGCTTTGACCGAAAAAGCCGACGAACACGCCATCAATGTTTTTGCTGAAAACCTGCGTAATTTGCTTTTACAGCCGCCGGTACGAGGCAAAATCATAATGGGCATTGACCCTGGTTATCGCACCGGTTGTAAGGTAGCCGTAATTGACCAGACCGGCAAGTATTTAGAAGGCGCTACCATTTACCCCCATCCGCCGCAGGAGAGGTATCTGGAAGCTAAATCCATTGTGCGCCAGCTGGCCGATAAGCATCAGGTGGATGTAATTGCTATTGGCAACGGCACCGCCAGTCGCGAAACGGAGATGATGGTCGCTGAACTGATTCGCGAGATGAAAGACGAACGTAAGGTAGAATACATAATCGTCAATGAAGCTGGCGCTTCAGTTTATTCGGCTTCCAAAGTAGCTCAAGAAGAATTCCCGGATCTGGAAGCGGCCATGCGCGGCAACATCTCCATCGCCCGGCGTTTGCTCGATCCGCTGGCCGAACTGGTAAAAATCGATCCCAAACACATTGGCGTGGGACTCTACCAGCACGATGTAAATCAAAAGCGCCTGGCCGAAGCGTTGCACCAGGTGGTGGAATCGGCTGTAAATATGGTTGGCGTCAATCTTAATACCGCTTCCGTCTCGTTGTTAAAATATGTTTCCGGTCTCACCAGCCGAACAGCTGCCAGTATCGTTAAACATCGTGATGAACACGGCCCTTTCCGTAACCGTGAAGAACTGAAAAAAGTGGATGGCATTGGTGAAATCGCCTTTCAGCAGGCAGCCGGCTTTTTACGCATCCCGGATGGAGACAATCCCCTGGACAATACCAGCATCCACCCGGAATCTTACCAGGCCACGCAAAAACTACTCGAAAAATTCCAGATTGAGGACATTAATGCAGGCGGAAAACAACTTCGCGCCAAAATCAAAAGCGAAGTAAAAGACCTTTCGGAACTGCTGAAAGAACTGGGCATTGGCGAACCAACCTTTAACGATATTCTGGACAATCTGGAAAAGCCTGGACTGGATCCCCGTGATGAATTGCCCAAACCAATTTTTAAAAGCGATGTTTTAAAAATGGAAGACCTGCGCGAAGGCATGATTTTAAAAGGGACGGTGCGCAACGTGGTGGACTTTGGCGCCTTTGTCGATATTGGCGTTAAGCAGGATGGTTTAGTGCATGTCAGTCGAATGGCCAAAAAATTTGTTAAAAATCCCTACGAATTGTTGTCAGTGGGGGATGTGATTGAAGTTAAGGTGATCTCTATTGATCTCGAACGCGGCCGTATCGGACTTTCCATGGTGTTAGACGAATAAACCACATGGCTGAAAGCCATATGGTTCAGATATAAACAGGCGCAGGCTGCAGGTCCGCGCCTGTTTTGTTTCTATTCGGCATTTTAAAGATCACACCATTTTCGAACTGCAACAACGCGTCAGAAAGCCGCCATTTAAAAAATGAACAGCCAAAATTTAGCGCAAGGTCATCTCATCCACCAGACCCAGTGTGTCCGGATTGTAAACCTTCACTTTAATCTGTTTTCCGGAAACGTAAAAAAAGACCAGCGCGTTTTGCGTGGTAAAACCACGCACTTTTTCTGACCAGGGTGTTTTTTCCTGCGCGTAATAGGGCGCTCCGGCGGCGCCGTTGTTAATCTGCCAGATGGTACGTTTTAACTTGATTTTAGGCCCTTTGTAACCATCAGGGTAAATTGTTGTTTGCGGCCCAATTTCAGTGCGACAATAATTGTGTTCGTCGCCGGTTAAAATAGCAGCTACTTTGGGCGTTTCATTAACGATGATTTGTAACAATTCATCACGCCGTTCAATGATGCCCTTTTTAACCGGTTGGCCGTTTACCACCGCCCGCGGCTTGTTGGAGCCTCTGTACCACATGTCATCGCCCACATGGCCGCCGTTGGGGAAAAAGGGCGTGTGTTCCGTAATAAAGATATGGTCAATGGCATCATCGCTTTGTAATTTCTGCAACGTCTGCTTCAACCATTTAAGTTGTTGATCCATAATGTAGCCGTGTAAGTTGCCGCTGGTTTCCGGGTGGTGTTCTAAACTTGGCGCGTACCAGTAGTTAGAATTAAGCACCACCATAGCCACATTATCGTAAGTGTAATAATAAACATTTTCTTTGTAGGAAGGGAAATCAATATTTTGCGGATCAGGATCGTACCAGGCTCCATCCTCACTTTGCGGGCCGTTCAAAGGATTGACAAAATTTTCTGCAAAAGCAGCCTCAGCAGAATATTCCACGTAAGGGAAACGATCAATAGAGTAACGATTACCTTTTTGATCATAAAAAGTGTAAATCAATGCTTCATGATTGCCCATGCCGACCATTACCGGAAAATAATGCGCAAAAGGTTCAATGGCCTTTTTCCAGTTGGCATATTGCAGATTGATTTCATCTTTGTCATTTTTGTAACCACTGATTAAATCGCCTGTAAACTGTAAAAAAGCTACTTTCTTCTGGGCGGCCAGAGCCATTATCTTTTTGGTCATATAATAATTGGGGCCATAAAAATTTCTTTCACCGCCTCCGCTGCCCCCGCGTGAATCGCTGGCATAGGCAAAAACAAAAGGTTTGCGCGTTCCCGCCTTTGGTGCAGTGTGAAATGAATAGCTTTGAGTAATCGGCCCCACCTGGATTGTGTACTGATATTCCTGATTCGGTATTAAGTCGGAAAGCGTAAACTCATGATAGGTCGTTGGCTGTGCATCTTTAAACTCCCTGCTGTCGGCCGTTAATATGGCTATGGTCTGCCCACTGGTTTTAAAAGAAATGTTCACGCTATTTTCTGTTAGTAAATTTACAAATGGCCCTTCGCAAATGGTCGGAATTACTTCAAAAGAGCCTTTGCCTTTAAATGAGACTATACCTTCAAAAAGTAAGTTGCCTTTTGCATCCGCCACACGATAGCCCAGTGTTCCAAAGCCTTTTTCCTGCCAGCCAATCATGTCGTATTTACCGCTCATTTTATTCAGAATGTCTATTTCGGCCTGGCCATTTTTAATTTTGGCCATTCTTTTAAAATAAACCGGTTGCGGAAATTTACCATCCTGAAAATGAATAAATCCGTAATAAAGTGTGCCGTTAAAGTCGGGGGCGTTAAAATCAAATTGCAACCCGCTTGCCGAACCGACTGGGTTTCCGGCAAGGTGTTTAATGGTGTAAATAGTCGGCTTTGTTTGCTCAGGTAAAAGCTGTCCATTTATTTTGAGGTAAAGCCGCTGATCATCGCCCCATTGCAAGTTAGAATAAGAGGCCGGAATTCGTTGTGCTGAACACAAAAAGGCAAAAATTAAAAGACTCAAAATCGCTAATTGCTTTTGCATTGCTCCTCCCAAATAAGAATAATTACCATTCTACAAAATGCCTTAAAAAGAATAAAAAACTTTTTTCAGATTGAAACGGTTTTAAAGACTGAAATTTTTACTTGCCATGGCGGCAATGGTTTTACCAATGCTCAGTGAGGCTGTCGATGCCGGAGATGGAGCGTTCAACACATGAATCATCTGCGGCGCTTCAAGAATGCGGAAGTCATCAACAAGCGAACCCGATTTTTCCAGCGCCTGGGCCCTTACGCCGGCGCCGCCAGGCTCCAGATCCTTTTCTTCAATAGCAGGGATTAAAGCCTGCAAGGCCTGGACAAAGGCCTTTTTGCTAAAAGAACGGTAATATTCTGCCAGGCCGATCTTTAAGTATTTGCCGGCCAGGCGCAAAAAGCCAGGATAGGTAAAAGTTTCTATTGTGTCGCGCAATGAAAAACTGGTTTTTGTGTAGCCTTCCCTTTTAAAGGCCAGTACTGCATTGGGCCCGGCTTCCACGCCGCCGTCAATCATGCGTGTAAAATGAACACCCAAAAAGGGAAAGGCCGGTTCCGGAACCGGATAGATTAAATTTTTTACCAGGTAACGTTTTTCTGGTTTAATTTTGTAATATTCGCCACGAAAAGGGACAATTCTGACTTCAGGTTTTAAGCCACATTTGCTGGCAATACGGTCAGAGTAAAGCCCACCACAGTTAATCAAAAAGCGGGCTTGAATATCGTTTTGAGAAGTTTTAATCAGCAGGTCTTTCCCCTGGCGCTTTAACGCTTTAAAACGATGCTGTAAAAGAACATCATGCCCCGCCGCTTGTACCAGTTCTGCTAATTTTTGTGTAACCGCTGTATAGTCCACAATCCCCGTTTCAGGAACCAGCAGACCAGCAATGCCCTGCACATAGGGTTCGTATTTTTTTAGCTCATCTTGTTCCAGCCATTGCAGGCCTTTTAAGCCATTGGCCAGGCCTCTTTGCTGTAAATCCTTTAAGCGGGGAATTTCTTCCTCTTTTGTTGCTACAACCAATTTGCCACAACGTTCATGTGGAATTTGATGTTCGGCGCAAAACTGGTACATGGCCTCACGGCCTTCTACGCAGTTTTGGGCTTTTAATGAACCGGGTTTGTAGTAAAGGCCGGAATGAATTACTCCGCTGTTATTACCCGTCTGATGAGCAGCCAGACGATTTTCAGCTTCAATAACAGCGATCTTAATTTTAGTCATTTCCATCAGCCGAAAGGCCGTGGCCAGCCCAACGATGCCTCCGCCGATGATGACTACATCATACTTCTGCCGGGGCATAGAATGTTTCCTCTGTAATTTCCTGAAATTGTTCCAATGAAATAGGATCTGCTTCTTCCTCATTCGAAAAACGTAAATAAACCAGTTCCTTAAAAATATCAATTTTTTCTACATAGGCTTCGCCGCGTTTGGTTAGTATTTTGCTATCGACCTGAGGATACTTTTCCAAATTTTCTTCATAAAAGGCCTTTTCGTAAATCAAACAACATTTTAGCCTGCCACAAACTCCGGTTAGTTTACAGGTGTTTAACGGCAGGTTTTGCAGACGGGCGTATTGCGTGGTCACCGGTTCAAATTCCTGCACAAAGCAGGAGCAGCACAACGGCTTGCCACAAACGCCTAAACCGCCCAAACGACGGGCTTCGTCGCGCACGCCGATTTGACGCAATTCAATGCGCGTACGGTATTTGGCTGCCAGATCGCGTACCAGGGCGCGAAAATCAACACGCGTGTCGCTGGTGAAGTAAAAGGTAAGTTTATTGTTGTCGAACTGGTATTCAACATCTACCAATTTCATATTCAACTTGTGTTTTTTGATTTTTTCGCGTCCCACTAAAAAAGCCTGGGCTTCCTTTTCCCGGTTTTCCTTTAGTTTTTCCAGGTCTTCAGCCACCGCTTTACGAATAATATTTTTGGGTACACCGCGAATATTGGTTAAAGCCACCAGGCGCCCGATTTTGTTAACCCGCCCCAGATCAATGCCTTTGTCGGCTTCTACAATTACATAATCTCCCGGCTTGACCTTTATTTCTTTGGGATTGAAATAAGGAACTCGCTTGTTCCCTTTAAACTCTATCTCTATGATCTCTGGCGTCATATTGCCTCCTTAAGTTCTCTCAATGGTCCCAAAAGCCCATGAATGAAAATGGCTAAATTAAACCAGGTCATCATGGGATGGGCATTGCCTTCGATTGCTCGGATTGCCTTTTCAATACTTTCAATGATTTCACTAAGTTTGATTTGCGGATACGATTTAGAGAACTTAAAAAGTGATTCCTTAAGATCAATGTTAATCAGCCTGGCGTAATTTTCATCCTGCTGGAGATGAAGGATATCGTTAAACCAGCCATTTAATAAATGTAACAATTCCAGATGCGTCTGCTGTCCGCCTCTGGTCTGTATTTTTTCCAGCAGTTCATTAATATGGAAATAATTTTCCACTGCCACAGCACGGATAAATTCCAGAATCCATTGCTTTTGCTCGGAGTAATCCTCATGGAGCATCTGAAAAACACGCTTTACATTGGAGTTCGCCATATGGATTAAGGACAGCAAATCGTCTTTTACGGGCTCGTATTGGCGAACAATTTGCTCTATTTGTTCATCTTTAAACTCAGGAAAATACACCGGCTGGCAGCGCGAACGGATGGTGTCTAACATCAGATGCAGCGCTTCGGTAATTAAAATAATTAAAAACTTGTCAGGCGGTTCCTCCAGCAGCTTTAAGAATGAATTGGCCGCTTCCCGGGAAAAATATTCTGCCCCGCTGATAATCACCACCCGATAACCACCTTCGAAGGCGGCGAATTTTGCTTCTTCTTTTAATTCACGAATGGCGTCTATAGATATGTTTTTATTGCCTGTTAAGGGAAGCGCTGCGTAAGGATTTTTTGCTTTGGTCTGGATAATTTGTTTTACTTGATCGTACTTGATGTTTTTAGGAGCCGGAAAAATAAATTTAATATTGGGATGGTTAAAATGTGTAATACGCTGACAATTGGCGCATTCGCCGCAGGGGCGTTCCTCTGTAGAAGTACAGTTTAAAGCGCGTGCCAAATGGAGCGCAAACGCTTCCTTACCCCGCCCCTCTTCACCGTAAAATAAATAGGCATGCGCCAGTCGTCCGTTTTTAATCGAGTTGGCAAACAGCGACTTAACCCGATCCTGAACAACAATTCTATTAAAGTATTCCATTTATGTTTATGTACTCATAGTCGTTTTTGTATTTTTTGTAAATATAATCAAAAAACAGTAATTATAAAAAAAATTCGTGACCTTTTTCCCAAAAATTTAAAAAAGTTAGCCTTTTGAATTTTTATTCTCTAATCAAAAACCTTTCTTGAAGATTGATAAGTAAATTTTTAAATGATATTGGAATTTTTGATAGCTTTAAAAACGTTATGCAGAAAAACCAAAATAAATTTGAGTACAATGAAAATTATTTCCTGGAATGTTAATGGTTTAAGAGCCGTGACACGTAACGGATTTACTGAAATTGTTAAACAATTGCAGTCGGACATTTTGTGTGTGCAGGAAATCAAGCTGCAGCAGGAACAGATTCCGGAAGAGGTGCAACAGTTGCCTGACTTTCATCAGCGCTGGCATTTTGCAGAGCGCAAAGGTTACAGCGGCGTGGCCACCTTCTCCAAAATCAAACCGCAAAAAATTGTTACGGGTATGGACATTGAAAAATTTGACAGAGAAGGTCGGGTGTTAAGTTCTTATTACGAAGACTTTGTTTTGTTTAACATCTATTTCCCCAATGGGCAGCGCGACCATGGACGGGTAGAATACAAACTGGAATTTTACGCAGAACTGTTAAACATCATCAACCGCTTGCGCGATGAAGGCCATAAAGTTATTGTTACTGGTGATT
>JAGHBR010000391.1 GCA_021160885.1 Caldisericaceae bacterium | reverse complement strand
TCAAAAGAGAGATAGTGTAACGCTGGATGTTTTCATATAATTTTTGTTCGTCAAAATCAATGCCTAAACGATTCAGTTTTGTGGCTATGGCATTAAACAGGATTTTAAAAAGTCTGGTTAAAAAAGGTTTCTTCTGGTTTAAATAGGCCAGTAAAAGTTTTAAATATTCCAGAATTCGGTTTAGAATAGTGGCAAAGAGCAAAAGTAAAAAATAAACTTTAATCAGGTCAATAGTGTAAAAATTGGAGTCTGCTTTTATAGTCTGAGCCATTGCCAGTGAAGGAAGCAAACTTAAAACTATAATGATCATTTTACTAAAGATTTTAAACATAAATGTACCGTAGTTTTTTAAAGCGTTCAATATCTTTAAATATTTCTTCATCCTGACGCCAGGTTTTAATCCATTGCGTAGATTTAGCTACTAACCGTTCCATTGGAAAATTTTCCCCCGGGCAAACAATGCGCCCTCTTCGTACATCGCTGTGGCGCAATACATTTTTTTCTTCAATATCGTACAAAATGCGCCACAAAGCTAACAATTTAGCCCCGGCTTCAATTTGCTCTTCCGAAGGTTTTTTCTTTCCGGTTGCCCGATTGTGGAAATTACCCACAAAACACAGGCCCAGAGAATTAGCATTGCTTACCCGCGGTCCTTTGGCTACATGCCAGCCAATGGAATCCCAGCGGCAATAATTGTGAATCGCCCCATCATAAGTAATGACTGCATGGAATGAAGGATCTAAACGGTAAGTGCCCCGCGAATTCTTTCGCTCCTGTTTTTCCTTGTTCACGACTTCTTCGAACGTGGCTTTTGTTGAAGTACCGGAATGGTGGATGACAATATATTTGGGATTGGATTTACGCAGCCCATGACCTGGCTGCTTCGAGTAAAGCCCCCCATCATAGGTAATTCCAATTTTACTGCCCGGTCTTGCAATCTGAAGATTATTCCGTTGTTTGAGTTGCTGAGCCTTTTTTTCTGTCTCAAGTTTTAGCTGTTCTTTGTGCCCTTTTAAAAAGTTGATCAGTTGATGAATAGGTTCACTGCCGCCGGAAATAAAAATACCAGACAGCAGAACATCCCACCAATTAGTAGCCGTACCATTAATTAATTTTAACTCCTTTAACAGACCAAGACCGGAAAAATAACAAATTAGCGTGCCGATAATGATTCCAGCGGTTTGAACAATTAGCACTTTCTTCAAAGTGTGTAACCTTTGCTCCTTGTCATCCAGCGGAATATCAGCCAGCTTCATAAGCTGGCTCTTTTTACCAACGCTAAGGCCAATCAAAGTCAACACTTTGTCGAAAAATTCAATGATTCTCTCTAAAAGTAATGAGGCGGTTAAAAATTTAAGGAGAACAGAAATGTAAAGATCAATATCATTCATTAAACAACATTTCCCTCAGCGTAAATCGGTATCCATCATTCATTCTAATATAATAAATACAGCGCAATAAACAAAACAGTCTTTTTAAAAATCAAGATACTTTACCAGATCATCCCGATTTGTAAGGTGGACAAGCCAGCCCTTGTAAACCATTTCGGCTATGGCTTTCTTCATTTCAGCAATATCGATCTGATGACGATGACAAAAATGCCAGATATCGGTAGAAGCTACGCTAATTTCTAGTAAAAATCTCTCTTCAAGTGTCAATTCTTCATCTACCTCAACCTTTAACATGAGTTCGTTTTGCAGATATTCCATGCCCTTTGGTTTAATGTGCCGTACCGAAAACCAGTAATTAGGTTGGTCAACCAAATCACAAATAGGAAATGAGGGCGTTTCGCGAATGAACTCCCGTAAAAAGTCAATACTTACCAGATAAATTAAATCGTCTTCTTCCTGCCACAGATCATCCCACACTTCCCGGTCGTTTTCCTTCAACCATTCAAAAAAAGCAATTTCACTTTCCGGAAGTTTTACCAGCGTGTTTCCTTTAAAATGATCGATGATGTTCTCTATTTCATCAGGTCTCAATTGCTGCAATTCGCTTTCGCTAAACTGCAAGTATTTCTTCTTTGCTTTTTGTATTTCTTTCTTTTTTATGTAGCTTTTTAAATCCATTTTCTCACCAACTTTTTTTTAAACTTCGTCCAATTTAATAAATGCTTTTGGCGCATTCAAAACAAAAATCAACGAACGCGTCATTTATTACGCACTGTTTAAACAAAAGTAATCGATAATTTTTTTAGCCCTCACTCCCAGAGTACCATTAGCGGGGGAAAGTAAAATCATTAGAGATTTATTTTTCAAATTACATCTTAAACCTATGTTTACGAATCAAAGTTTTAATCTTAACATCTATTTTGCCAATTTCAATTCCCTTAAACTTTAAAACTTTTTACGTCGATGTCGTATTTTTTGATCTTGTAATTAATAATTCGTTCCGTACTGTCTAAAAGCCTGGCGGCTTTGGCCACAACGCCCCTGGTAGATTTTAAGGCGTCAATGATCAATTCTCTCTCATAGTTTTCCACAGCAGACTGCAATGAAACGCGAGGCAAGGTATTACTGCTTTCTGCCGTTTGAAGCGTAGGCGGTAAATGATAGCCATGTATTACCTGGTCTTCACAGATTAGTACAGCCCGTTCCATGCAATTTTCCAATTCCCGAACATTGCCCGGCCAGTGATAACGCATTAACATGTCAATAGCCGGTGTGGAAATCCGCCGAATGGCTTTGCCATGTTTCCGATTGTACTTTAATAAAAAGTGATCGGCTAATAAAAGAATATCCGTTTTACGTTCTCGTAAAGGAGGCAAAAAAATAGTAAACACATTTAAACGATAGTAAAGGTCTTCCCGAAAACTTCCCTCCTCAATCTTTTTTTCGAGATTAGCATTAGTGGCAGCAATGACGCGAACATCTACCTTAATGGTTTCATTTCCTCCAATCCGTTCCAATTCCTGTTCCTGCAACACTCTCAAGAGTTTTACCTGCGTCATCGGACTCAATTCACCAATTTCATCTAAAAAAATCGTGCCGCCATCGGCAATTTCAAATTTTCCTTTTTTGCGCGCTATTGCGCCGGTAAAGGCGCCTTTTTCATGTCCAAAAAATTCAGATTCAATCAAAGTTTCGGGAATTGCCCCACAATTTACACGGACAAAGGGTTTGTGCGAGCGTAAAGAATTGTAATGAATCGCTTGAGCAATCAGTTCCTTGCCTGTACCGCTCTCCCCTCTTATTAAAACGGTAGTATCAGCCTGAGCAACCTGTGCCACCTTGGCAAAAACTTCCTGCATGCCATGGCTGTTACCGATGATATTACTAAAATTAAATTCATTTTTCAGTTGCGTGTCAATGCGCACTTTTTCGTCTAACAAATTTTTTCGCTCATTGTTTAATATTTTTGAAAGCCGAATCGGTTGCACCAGAGCTGATGCTACTAATTTGTAAAATTTTAAAGTATTATTCAGATCTCTTTTAGCGTTGTATTTTAATAAAACATTCAAAACACCTAATAGTTGATAATCGCTAATAATGGGTAAACCCAGGTAGCTCAGCTCTCGGTCTTTTTTAGGTTGCCAGGCTTTTAAACGGTTTAAAAACATTGGTTCTTTGCTAACTTTTGGTACCACAATGGGAGATTTTGTTTCAGCAACCTTGCCGGTCAATCCTTCGCCAAATCGGTATTGAACTCGATCCGGGTTAATATCATATCCAATATGAGCTTCCATCCTGAGCAGGTTAGGTTGTTCATCTACTAATAAAACAGCGCCGGCTTTAATTTTTAACCGCTTATACAAAATATTCAATGTCGCATTTAACGATTCTCTCAAATCAAGAGTTCGGCTCACTGTTTGGTTAATGTCTTCTAAAACCGATAATTTGCGTAACAATGTATCATGTTGCCGTTTTAATTGCTGACCACTCATATGCACACCTTACATTTTTGTAGATTTAATTTATTTTTCCTACAATTTTGTCGCTTTACTTATCATTTAAACAAAAAACTTCTTTTCACCCACTGCTGCTCAAAATACTATCCAGGTCAACCAATTTTTTCAAGATGCCTAGCTACTCTCTTCAAGCTCTTTCAGAATGGCTAATATATTTAAGATTTCTTCTCAAATTCGGATTTCATCCTGATTTAAGCTTAAATTAACAAACTTTACGCTCATTCTTATTCTCTTTGCAGCAAAAGAACAAATCTTTTCCTTCTCCAAGCTCAACTCTCATACCATTACACACACATTGTTTTAATGTCAATTCAAGATAATTACATTTTTGTAGGATTACAAATTTTTTCTAACATTTTTGTGTTATATTTTCTTTGAATTTCATTTTAATTATCGGCCTTAATTCATGTCTTTCTACCTGTTTTTTCAAAAGTTAGCTATTTCTCGCCTGAATTTCAAAATTATTGGCACGATTTCTGCAGATATTAAAGCCAAACTTATTT
>JAGHBR010000269.1 GCA_021160885.1 Caldisericaceae bacterium | reverse complement strand
TTGTAAAGCCATCGGCTGGATGGTTCCCGAATATGACCGGGCGCAGATTTCCATTAATTTGACCAATTACAAAGTAACTTCCATGCACCATGTTCTGGAAGAAACGCGCCGTCTGGCTGCCGAAAGAGGTCTGGTTGTAACAGGTAGTGAAATTGTTGGCATGGTGCCTTATCCGGCTTTGCTGCAAACCGGCATCTATTATCTGAAACAACAAGGTCGTTCAGCTGGTATCCCCATTCGGGATATTCTGGAAACAGCTGTACAGTCGCTGGGCCTGCGCGATGTTAGCGATTTTAAAATTGAAGAACGCGTTTTAGGTCTGCCGGAAGATTTAAATGCGCCTCTGGTACAAATGAAAGTAGCAGATTTTATTGATGAAGTTTCCAGAGAATCGCCGGCGCCAGGCGGCGGTTCTATCGCTGCTTTGAGCGGCAGTTTAGGGGCGGCATTGGCTTCCATGGTGTCTAATTTAACGGCCAACAAGCGGGGTAGCGAAGCCGTGGACGAAATTTTAAACGAAGCGGCTGAAAAAGCTCAGCAAATCAAATTTAAATTAGCGGCAGCTATCGATGCCGATACCAATGCCTTTAATGCCTACATGGAAGCGCGTCGTCTGCCGTCTAAAACAGCAGAAGAAAAAAGACAAAAACATGAAGCCGAACAGGCTGGACTAAAGCAGGCGGTGATGGTTCCACTGGAAACTGCTAAACAAAGTCTGGAGGCCTTAAAAGTAGCAGAAGTCGTTGTTAAACACGGCAATCCCAATTCCATCACCGATGTGGGGGTAGGCGCTTTAATGGCTTACAATGGCGTAAAAGGCGGCGTGTTTAATGTGTTGATTAATTTAGGTCAGATCGAAGATCAGGACTTTGTTGATGAAATGAAAACGACCTGTGCACGACTAGAAGAGGAAGCTGCCGAACTGCGCGATCTGATAATCAATAAAGTGGAAGAAAAGATTCGCTGAATGTGAGAATGTAATGATTAGGAGGGCAGGGCATAAGAGTTTATGGTATTGAACGTAAACCTAAGTTTTTCGGGTGAAAGAAATCGTACATTTTAGAATAGATCAAATACTCTTATGCCCTTCTGCTATTACCGCTTAAAATAGAATCGGTTAAAATATTAAACCGATCAACAAGTTAATCAACTAACTACTGCGGAGGAGAACCATGAAGGCCATGGTTTTAAATCAGATAGTAGATTTAAGGCAAAATAAATCGCCGTTACAATTAATGGAATTACCTGATCCGCAACCAGGCGATCATGAGGTTTTGCTAAAAATTTCTGCCTGCGGTGTTTGCCATACGGAATTGGATGAAATTGAAGGACGCACCCCGCCGGCTTACTTTCCCATGGTGTTGGGGCATCAGGTGGTAGGAAAAGTGGTACAAGCTGGAAGCGGAGTTAGCAAATTAAAAATTGGCGATCGCGTGGGCGTGCCGTGGATTTACTCTTCTTGCGGGAAATGTGAATTTTGCCAGCGGGGCGAGGAAAATTTGTGCCCGGAATTTAAGGCTACGGGACGCGATGTTTTTGGCGGTTACGCTGAACTAATGGTGGTGCACGAAGATTTTGCCCATCCCATTCCCGAAATTTTTAGCAACGAAGAAGCGGCGCCCCTGCTTTGCGCCGGAGCCATTGGTTACCGTTCGTTGCGGTTGACCAATTTGCAGGATGGCCAGCATTTAGGCCTGACCGGTTTTGGCGCCTCCGGCCATCTTGTGTTGAAAATGGTCAAACACAAATTCCCCAACAGCGAGGTGTACGTGTTTGCTCGTAGCAAAAGTGAACAGGAATTTGCCCGTGAGTTAGGCGCAGTTTGGGCTGGCGACACCGAGGAGTTAGCGCCCCAAAATCTGCACGCCATCATCGACACCACGCCAGTCTGGAAACCAGTTGTAGAAGCATTAAAAAATTTATTGCCTGGCGGGAGATTGGTGATTAACGCCATTCGCAAAGAAGATTACGACAAAGAGTATTTGCTCAAACTGGACTACCCGCAGCATTTGTGGATGGAAAAAGAAATTAAAAGCGTGGCCAATGTGGCTTTGCGCGATGTGCGAGAATTTTTACAATTAGCAGCTGAAATTCCCATTAAGCCTGAGTATCAGACCTACGCTTTGGAAGAAGCCAACAAAGCGCTGATTGAATTAAAAGAGCGTAAAATCCGCGGTGCCAAGGTGCTGAAGATTAGCGGTTGAGATTTGGCCATGACTTTATGCCTGAGCCTTCAAGTATCGGCTAATGCCCAGAGCTTTTTAACATGAGTAGAAATCAATCATAAAGTAAAGAACAGCGTTTTTTATTACGATGTACTGTTAACCTTTTTTCCCTTCTTTCTAAACAAGAAGCCTTGAATTAAAAATTAAGCGGCAGTCGACTATGGAAGACAATCTAAGCAGCCTGAATCTTAAAAAAATAAAATGGAGAATATTTTATGAAACTGGTTGTTTTAACCGATATCCATAATCACATTCTGGCCATTAATCAAATCGGGCGTACGTTAATGGAGGCCGATTATGTGTTATTAGCCGGCGATTTAACCACTTTTGGCAATGCACAGGATGCCCAAAAGGTAATCGATGCCATTGCCAACTACAATCAAAATATTTTAGCAGTACCGGGCAATTGCGATCCTGCTTCAGTTGCCACTTTTCTCAATGAAAAAAAACTAAATCTTGACAATCAAGTACGGGAAATCGATGGTTATTTCTTTTTCGGCATTGGCGGCTCTTTGCCCGCGCCAGGAACAACACCCAATGAACTTTACGAAGAGCAATTCAGCGATATTTTAAATCAATTGCGTCCAAAAATAAAAGAGCCACACAAATGGATTTTTCTGATTCATCAACCGCCCTTTAACACAATTGCAGACCGACTAAGCGCTGACCGGCATGTAGGTAGTAAAGCACTACGAAATTTTGTAGAAGAGGTGCAACCATTGGTTTACTTTACTGGCCACATTCATGAAGGGCACGGCACAGATCAGATTGGACAAACAGTCGTCGTTAATCCAGGGCCTTTCCATTACGGTAACTTCGCTGTGGCAGAAATTGCAGGAACTTCTGTAAACGTGGAACTTAGAAAAATTTAAAGATTAGTTCTTTACAGGTTCTACCTGATTTTTCCTTTCACGCTGTAAATTCCTGCCAATTTGTTTAAGTAAAAAATGCCGTTCACTTTTCAGGATAAAGTTTTTGCCACCACTCAGGCCGGTCTTTTAACCAGCGGTCAAACCAGGCCAGAATGGTTTTAGACCATAAAACTTGCTTGTCATGCGTCAAAATGTGGTGATTTTCTCCTTCAACTTCCACCAGCTCCACTGATTTATTAAGCAATTTTAAAGCGGTGTAAAACTGGAGGCTCTCGCCTGGCGGCACGTTTGTGTCTTTGGTCCCGTGCAAAAGTAAAAGCGGTGTATTAATTTTGTTGGCATTAAACAATGGGCTGCGCTGCACATAAATGTCTTTTCGGTTCCAGGGAAGTATCCCCTCGGTGAAGTACATCTTGATTTTTAATTATGAAGTTGCAAGTTAATTGATTGAATGATTTTCCCAATTGGCAGGTATTAAATTTTCTAATTCCTTTACAGGATAATCAGGCAGTATTTTCAGCAGTTCTTTTAAATAGGACATCGGTTCCAAACCATTAAGTTCAGCATTGGCCAATATGGTGTAAAAAATAGCTGCCCATTTTGCACCATTATGGCTGCCAGCAAAAAGATAATTCTTTCTGCCTATGGCAACAGGACGAATCGAATTTTCTACAAGGTTATTGTCAATCTCTAATCGACCATCTTCTACATAGCGCTTTAAACGTGTCCATAAACTCAAAGTGTAATCAATGGCCTGACCAATGGCGCTCTTAGGCACAACCTGCGATCTGTTTTTCAATAACCATTGATACATTTTATCCAATTGGCGAATGGAATGTCGTTGCCTAAACCTATAACGTTCCTCTGAAGATAAACCTAATTCCCTGGCTTTTCTTTCTACCATATACAAATATCTTATGCGTTTTAACATCCAGCAAGCTCTTTTCTTGTCATTATTTAAGGCATGTTCAAACTTACGGCGGGCATGCGCAAAACAGGCCAATTGAACCACATCTGACCTGCGGCCTACCTCATTGTAGCCAGCATAACCATCGGTCTGCAAATAGCCTTTAAAATTTTTTAACGTCTCTTGGGGGAATTTTGCATTGCGACCGATTTGATACTCAAAAAATAATTCCCGATGAACCGGATCATAATATATCCAATGGTAACCGGTATGAGTTTGACCTTTCTTCATGCTGTCCAAGACGCGGATCGTCGTCTCATCCACCATTAAATATTCCTGACCTAAAACCCGCATTCGTTGTATATTATAAAGCGGCTCCAATATTTCCGCTGTTGCCTTTACCCAATCATTCAACGTCGATTCCGCAATCTCTACTCCTAAACGCTTCAGTTGTTTGCGAATGCGATATAATGGTAAATGATCCATAAACTTGCTTATAATGATATGGGATAATAATCCCGGTCCTGCTATCCCTTTGGCTATGATGCGGCTTGGTAAATCGGCGATGATAATTCCTTCTCCGTTTTTCCTGGCATACTTGGGACGTACGTATCGATTTACACGAAGTTTGGGCGCTTCATATTCCAATTCCTCGGTAATCTCTTCACCGATCTTCTTTAAATTTGTAGTATCTATGCCTTCAGGTTCTATTATGATTTCTTTCCTTGGAAGATGGGGCGGAAGAGGATTGCGAAAATGCGGACTTTGAACTTTACGCTTACTTTTCCTTTTATAGGATATCTTTTGCTCAATCCCTGTTTCGTCCGACTTATCTTTGTAAATATCATCAAATAAGCTTAGCTGATTATCCGAAACCGG